>CACYIC010000043.1 GCA_902774325.1 uncultured Ruminococcus sp. | reverse complement strand
GTCCCCGATTATGGCGCCAGCCTTGCGGCGTCCTTCGCCTCGTCTTGCGAAAAATATCCTCGCAAATCTTTGTCCACTTTTTATCTGAGATTAGTATTAAGCAAGGAAGTGAGATCATGGAGTTTAAGCCTATCGCTCATATATACAACGATTTTCCGACAAAATTCGGGCTTCCGAGACAGAGCGGGATGTCAGAGCATCTTATCTCAAAAATCGTGATGGAAAAGGAATATCAAACCCCCGAGGCATTCCGAGGGATCGGGGATTTTGAATATCTGTGGCTTATATGGATCTTCGAGCCCATGGGCAAGCGCGAGTGGTCGCCCACCGTGCGCCCGCCCAAGCTCGGCGGCAACAGGCGCGTCGGCGTTTTCGCGACGAGGTCGCCCAACCGTCCCAACCCGATAGGTCTTACTCGCGTTAAGCTTATCTCGGCTGCGCAAAGCGGATCGGATGGCACGGTGCTGCTGGTTTCGGGCGCCGATCTGATGAACGGTACGGCGATCCTCGACATCAAGCCCTATCTCCCCTTTGCCGACAGCGCGCCGAAAGCCGCCTGCGGAGATTACAACAGCCGCGCGGATGAAAGGCTGGAGGTAAGCGTCCCCGAGGAGATCGCCGCGCTGTTTGACGAAAAGCAGCTTGCCGCGCTCAGGGAGGCGCTGTCCCTCGACCCGCGCCCCGGCTATCAGGACGATCCCGAAAGAGAATACGGCTTTCTCTACGCGGGCTACGACGTCCGCTTTAGAGTGGAAAACGGCGCTCTCACCGTGACGGACGCGATCTGAAAAACCGTGACGGACGCGATCTGAAAAACCGTGACGGACGCGATTGAAAAAACCATTTGCGAACAAAAGCTCATTATGGTATACTAATGGTATATTGATAATAAAGGCAGATCAACGCGATCAGCGGCTCAGGTCTGATAATCTTTTTAAGGCAACACCGCGCAATTCGCGTTAACCTTTCGTTACTCTCACGCTCCCGGAGGCTTACATGAAAATAAAAGAGATCTTTTTCGGTAAAAAGAAAGCAAAGGAAATGGTATTCGGCATTATAGCCATACCGGTTTTCATGCTCATGCTCGTGCTGCTCGAGCTCTGCAAAAACACCGTTTGGGGCTTTGTTCTCTCCGCTGTCCTCGTCGTCGGTTTTACCGCCGCTTACACACTGATAATAAGGCTGCACGACAAATGGTATCTCAATATCGCGGTATGGGCGGCTTGGTTCGCGCTTTTCGCGGGAGTTTTCTTCCTCACCTCGCCGCCCGTCAAAAGCGTCCCGGCGGTTGACGTCAAAAATCCCGCCTATACGGAGATCGTCAAGCTCCGGCAGGGCGAACTGCAGGGAGTTTTTAACAGGGATAAGAGCGTCGAGGTTTACGCGGGGATCCCCTACGCGCAGCCTCCCGTCGGCGAGCTGAGGTGGCGCGAGCCGCAGGACGCTCAGCCCTGGGAGGGAGTGCTAAAGGCGGACGCCTTCGCTCCCATGAGCATGCAGCAGAGAAAGGGCGCGCTGTACGATTCGCTCTCGCGGATCATCGGCTATCACGACTACGAGATCACCCTCGACGACAATTATACGGAACCCGTCAGCGAGGACTCGCTCTACCTCAATATCTGGAAGCCCGCAGGGAACGCGAAGAAGCTTCCCGTCATGGTCTATATCCACGGCGGTTCGCTGAACTCGGGACAGCCCTGGTACGGGGATTACAACGGAGAGGCGCTTGCCAAGGACGGCGTGATCGTCGTGAATATGGGATACCGTCTGGGGATCTTCGGCTACTTTGCCGACGAGGAGCTTGCGGCGGAATCCCCCAACGGCACCACGGGCAACTACGGTCTGCTTGACCAGATCAAGGCTCTCGAATGGGTCCGCGACAACATCTCCGCCTTCGGCGGAGATCCGGAAAACGTCACCCTCTCGGGAGAATCCGCAGGCTCCGCAAGCGTGAGCGCGCTGTGCACCTCTCCGCTCGCAAAGGGGCTCTTCAAACGCGCCATACTCGAAAGTTCGACCCTTGCCCCGGTCAATCCGCCTCACTCCTTCCGCACGATGGACGAGGCTCTTGAGACCGGAAAGAAAACAAAGGCACAGTACGGCTGCAAAACGGCGGCGGAGCTGAGAAAGCTCTCGGCGGAGGAGCTGGTTTCGCAGTCGGAGATCCACCATCATATCACGATCGACGGCTACGCGCTGACCGAAACTCCCTTTGAATCCTACAAAAAGGGCGTCCACAACGAGCAGGAGATTCTCCACGGCTACAACTCGGAGGAAAGCGCGCCGTTCATCGTGTTTGACCACGCGAATCTGGGGAACTACGAGACCAAGGTGCGCGGCTACTTCAAGGAATACTCTGACGACATCCTCTCGCTCTATCCCGCCAAAACAGACGAGGAAGCCGACCGAAACTGGGCTGAGGTCTACGGCGCGGTATTCTTCGACTATCCTCACTACTGTCTGAACCGCCTCGCCGCCGAAAACGACATTCCCGTCTACGAATACTACTTCAACAAGAGCAACGGCAGACTCGGAGCGTGGCACAGCGGCGAAATTATATACTGCTACGGAAATATCCCCGCAGGCTCCCGCCTCTTTGACAGCCGCGACAGGGAGTTAAGCGGACAGATGCTCGGTTATTGGAGCAATTTCGCGAAAAGCGGCGATCCAAACGGCAGCGGACTCCCCGAATGGACGCAAAACAAAAGCTCCGACAGAGTGATGCTCTTCGGAGACAGGACGGAAATGATCAGCGAAAGAGAGCACGAGCTCTTCGCGATCTTTGATAAAATGGAAAACCTGCAAGAATAAAAAAGCCGTTCTTTATGGGAACAGTTAAAAAGCTTTGAAAAACAACCACGCTCCGCGGAAAGCTTTCCCGCGGAGCGTGGTTTTTATTTTTTTATGGTTAATACTTAAATTCGACCGTATAGCCCGTCTTGTCGTAGAGGCTGTTGTACTTTCCGATATTGTTGACGCAGCGCACGGTGTAGGTGTAGGTTCTGCCGGGAGTCACGGCGATATCGAGCAGAGAGGTCTTCGAAGTATCGCCCAGACGCTTCCAGCCCGAATCGGTCTTGTAGAAAACGCGGTAGAGCTTCGCTCCCTCGACAGGCTGCCAGCCGAGCCTGACGCCCTCACGGGAGCACTCCGCGCTGTCGATCCTCGGGGTATCGAGTCCTGTATAGGTGTATCTCCAGCCTTCGCGGACGTAGTCGCTTATCAGCCTGCCCTTGCGGTTGAGGCAGCGGATGGTGTAGGTGTAGGTCGAGCCGGCGGTCACGTCCTCGTCGGTAAACGAGGTGTCGCCCGTTTCACCGAGCTTCTTCCAGTCTCCGTACCTGTTTTTGTAATAGAGGCGATAGGTGAACGCGCCCGGAACAGCGTCCCAATTCAGCTCAACGCCGTCGGCGCTGCTCTCGATATTCGTAAATCCGGGAGTATCGACGCCCGTATAGGTGTGCTTCCAACCGTTTTTATCGTAGTCGCTGGTAAATTCGCCGTCGCTGTCAACGCAGCGGATGGTATAGGTATAGGTCGCGTTGGGGCTAACGATCTCGTCGACGCAGGATGTGCCCGCGGTCTGCGCGAATTTCTTCCAGTTACCGTTTTTGGTCTTGTAATAAACGCGGTAGAAATCGGCTCCGGGAACAGCGTCCCAGCTGATCTTCACGCCCTCGGGAGCGCTTGTAAGGGTCTTGAGCCGAGGTCTTTCGACCTTTTTCGTGATCTTTATCTGAAACTGCCTGTAGCCCTTGGAGGTGCGCTTGCCCGAATCCTTGAACTCATAGACCTCGGTATCGCGCTGAGAGCCGACGGGCGGAGTCCACTCGACCGCGTAATAGGTCGGCTTCGCGCTGACCCTTCGGGCTCCCGATTTGAAGTAGCTGAGATTCTTCTGCGGAACGCCGCCGACTCTCAGCTCGCTGTTTTTGGGAGCGCCCTCGCTGCGGAAGCAGCCGTAGCCCGTGCTGTCTGTGACGATCGTGCCGATGCGCTTATCCCAGGCGGGATCGTTCTTTGTTCCCTTAGCCGCCGCCTGAGCAGCGCTCTTGTCGCTGAAAACGCAGTACTTGGTGCCGAAGCGGTCGTCGTCGCCCGCCGCGGTATTCTTTTTTCCCAAATTCGCGTGAAGCTCGATTTTGTCGGGCATGGTGACCTTGGCGACCCAAACTCCGAGGAACTGTCCCGGAGCGCGGATCTTTGAGATCTCGGTTCTGCCCGCGCAGTGGAAGAAGCGGTCGTGGGAGGGGTAGTCGCCGTAATAGATGGCGTTGTGGTTGTCGGTCGTGCCGTAGATCCAGAGCAGGTCGCCCTTTTCGAGCGCGCCGGAGGCGAGAGCCTCCTCCTTGGTATCAAAATAAATACGGTAAACTCCGAGGCTCGCCCAGGTCGGAACGACCGCGCCCATGACGGGCAGGGAATCTATCTGCGACTGCGAGGCGCCCGAGAGCTTCGCCGACTTGTAGAGGACGTGCCAGACAAAGCCGGTGCAGTTCATTCCGGCTACTCCGGGGGTATCGTACATCCCGTAAGCCCCTTGGCAGTCGCCGTAGGCGTTGCGGTGGTCGTAGCCTCTGTAGGGGGTCTTTAGATAGTAGTCGTCGTCGTCATGCAGATCGAGCCAGTTCATGTAGGTGTCGTAGTCTATCCCGAAGGCGTCGAGGAAGGTTCGGTAGCCCTGCACCTGTCCCCCGCCGTAGTTGGTGCCGTTCCAGCTTGCGGCGCTCGCCTTGATCGGGGAGGCTCCGAGGATCTCGGCAGCCGAGAAGATCAGAACGACCGCGAGCACCGAGGACAAGACTCTGACAATTGTTTTCCTATGCAAAATCCATCATCTCCTGTTGTACCGACGCCCGAATCAAAGCAGATCAAAACAACAATATGCCTTTTCGGATATCGGTATTGGTTTTTTTGAACACAATTAACAAGGAGATTATAACATATTATTGTTATTATTGCAAGAGAAAATCCGCCGACGGAAAAACCGCCGGCGGATGCTTTTATTTTTGTTTATGCTTTTCAGACTGTTCGATCGCTCGGGGATCAGCCGATCTTCTGAACGTTGTACCAGCCGTTGCCCTGCTGACCGTTGGTCTGATAGTGCGCGCTGCCCTCAACGGGGATATTGCCTGTCTGAGATCTGTCGTCGGCGGAGAAGATGACGTACTTGGAATCGGCGGGGATGTCAATGGTGTAGATGTTGTTGCCGATGCTGCTCATCTTGTTGCCGGGATATCCCGCGCCGCTTGTCGCGCCGCCCCAGTAGTAGCAGAAGATATCACCGCGCCAGTTTCCGTTGTTTGTAAACTTGAGGGTGATCACTCCGGTGGGATTGTCGGGCTGAGGCTCAGGCTCGGGCTGCGAGTTGGGATCGTAGACCGTCCAGCTGTTGGTGCCGCTGCTGATATAGCCGTCGCCGGCGATATCGAGGTCGGCTGTCTGCGCGCCGCCCTTGTCGTTGAAGATGCAGCAGCTGTACTTAACGGGAACGTCAAACTTGTAGATGTCGCCGCTTACCTTCTCCATGGGAGTTCCGGGCCACACCGCGTACTTATCCTCTGTTCCCTTGACCCACGCGTAGATGTAGGGAGTGCCGTACTTCTTCTCGCTGTTGTTGAAGTAAACCGTGCGAGTCGAGCTAACGGGAGGTGTGGGATCGTCGCCGCCGCTGTATGCAGACCAACCGGTTCCGTTGTAGATCTGGTTGGTTCCGGGAACGGTGAGGTCGGTGGTCTGGTTTGCGTCGCTGCCGATATTGAAGATAACGTTCTTGTATTTCTTGGGAATGGTGTATTTCCAGAGGTTGCCCTCAACCTTCTGCATCGCCTTTCCGGGCCAGCCGCAGTTGTCGGTTGAGTCTACCCAGTAATAGATGTAAGGCGGATTATAGTTGCTCGAGGTGCTGTCGTAGTATACGGTGTAGACCTCGTCGGGATCCGGCTCGGGCTCGGGCTCAACGATTTGACCGTTGTAGGGGACCCACTTGTTGCCGGTGGTGAAGAGCATATCGGTCTCGTTGATCGCTAGACCCGCTACGCCCTCGCCGGGATAACGGTTGGCGGAGCCGTTGCCGGCGTTGAACATCGCCTTGCCCATTACCAGCTCGTCGGGTACCTCGTATACATAAAGACCCGTCGCGCTGTCGTAATCCATTGCATCGCCCGGCCATCCGGCGTTGCTCCGGACCTCGCTCTCGGTATCGTCATAGATATAAATGTTGACGTTGCTCCACTTGTAGGAGGTATTGTCGAAATAAACCCTTGTTACCGCGTTGGGATCCTTCTTCTTGAAGGTGAAGGGCTTTGTGATGGTTTCCTCGCTGTTGGTCGCGGTCGCCTCAACGGTGAATACCGTGCCGACCTCGATGCCATCGCCGATCTCAATGCTCTGTCCGTCGATCGCGCGGAAGGGAGTTCCGCCGTTTACGGAGATCATAGCGTATTCCGCGCCGCGAAGCGAGAAGTTTACGGTCTGGCTGTCATAGAAGCTGTACTTGCCGCCCTTGAGACTCATGTGGATCGTGGGCATGGGGCCTTCGATAAGGATGGTGCCGTTGGCGCCGGAATGGAAGGTCGCCTTGCCTGCGGTCACGACCGCGGTAGAGTTGTCATAGGCATTTGTGAGCGTGGTGCCGTTCGTCCATACGGAGGAAACGTCGACCGCGATGCTCTTGTTGGAGGGAGCGCCCATTACGACAATAACGGAATCGGAGGTCTCGCCGTCGTCGTAGTTGCGCGCGAAGGTGTAGCCCGCGTCGGCGCTGTAAGCCGAGATCTGGGAATGGTCGCCCGCGCCTACCGCGATGTGGCGCGAACGGAACTTGCCGACCTTCTGCCAGTGGGAGAGGACGGAATTATTGAGGCTGTTCCAGTTCATATCGCTTCTCAGGGAGTGACCGGAGCCGTTCGCGTCGGGGTTCATGCCCGAGGTGATCAGAGGACGGTCGCTCTCGTCGCCGTAGAAGATCTGGATAGCGCCCGGCATAAGCTGGAACGCGGAGCCCTGATAGATAAGATTGCCGCGCGCGAGGTTGGTGTCGTGCGAGGAGATGTAGGTCAGAGCGTTGAAGTTGGAGGTGCTGTTGATAGTATCGGCATAGTTCTGATATACTCCGTTGATGGAGCCGATATCGGGAACTCCGCCGCCGAAGGAGAAGTTGATCATCGAATCGAAGCCGCCGTGATCGTAGTAGCCGCTCTTGCCGAGTCCGTGACCCCAGCATTCGCCTGTCATCCAGAAGTCGTCTGTCCAATCGGCGCCAACTGCCGAGGGGTTGTTCTGACGCCAGGTCTTAAGAGCCGCGACACACTTGTCCTTGAGGGTTTTCCATTCCTTGAATTCAACGTGCTTGGCGGTATCGCAGCGGAAGCCGTCGATGCCGTAATCCCTGACCCACTCGGAGAGCCAGTCGGAGATGTAGCCCGTTACGGTGTTGCTGCTGCCGTATTTGCTGATCTTTGAGTTGTAGGTGCCTTCCTTATTCCACTTGGTCTTGAGGAAGGTCGGGATAGAAACCTGCTTGGTGGATTCTGTTCTGAAGTCGGGAAGTCCCGCGAGACACATTTCGGTGTCGCCGCCGCCGCCCTGAGAGTAGCCGGGAAGACCGCTGCGCACCCAGTCGGTGCCCCACCATTTACCCCAGTCGGTGGCGGAGCCTTCATAGTCGATGCAGTCGTGCATTCCGTTTACGTTTGTAATGCGGTGGATATAGCTCTCGGCAGTGCTCATACTCTTGATCGTACCGAAGCTGAATTCCTTCATATCCTGAAGGGTGTTGTAGCCCGCGTGGTTCATTACGATATCCATAACGACGCGGATGCCGTGGCGGTGCGCCTCGTCGACCATCGCCTTGAACTGTGCCTTTGAACCGAGGTTGAGATCGGGCTCGGTGTAGTCGAGAACGTAGTAGCCGTGGTAGGAATAGTGAGCGAAGTCGTTGTCCTCACCGGGGGTTACCCAGCCGTGGATCTGCTCGTAGGGAGCGGAGATCCAAAGGGCGTTAACGCCGAGATTGTCAAAATAGCCCTCGCTGATTTTCTGCTTTAATCCCACGAAGTCGCGCCGTGGAAGGTACCGGGATTGGTGTTCCAGCCGGGAAGAGCGTTGCCGCTTGAGTCGGTAGCTCTGCCGTAAGCGTGGTCGTTCGAGGTGTCGCCGTTATAGAAACGGTCGGTCAACAAGAAGTATACCGAGGCGTTGTCCCAGGAAAACTGGTCGGCGCTCGATACGGACGTTTTTCTGTTGTAGCCCACGTCGTCTCCCGCAGTCGCGGCGCTTACAGGCAAGCACATCGCCACCGCCGAGAAAACGATCGCAAGACACAGCAGAACGGAGAGTGTCTTTTTTCATTTCAAAACTTCCTTTCAAAAAATAGACAAGTGAATAGATTGTCATTAATTCATTATACTACAAAACCGTAACCTTCTTCAATTGTTTTCATGACTAAAAAAGATTTCGTTTTTTATGCCTTTTGCACAATTGCACAGGTTTGCCAACAAAAATATATATTTATAAATTTTAAAAAATCGGCTCTCTTTCGTAAATGACAGATTTTTTGCTGTTGACGAAATCAATAAAGTGTTTTATAATAGTATGGGTTTTGCCGCGCGCTCCGCATGCCCGGGTCACGCGGTATTGCCTACAGCGCGAAATAGATAAAGCAGGTGATATCATGCTCATCCTTAAAATATTGCTTTGGACAGTCGAGGGCTTCTTCGCCCTGCTGTTCGCTTATATTCTTCTTATCATAATCAGCGCCGCGGTCGTAAATATGAAAAAGGAATACGATACCAACAGCCGCTACTACCGCTTCCTCCTCAACAGCTCGACGGGGATCGCGACAAAGCTGATACGCATCAGGCTGCACGTCAGCGGCATGGAAAAGCTCCCCGAGGGCAGCAGGTTCCTCATGGTAAGCAACCATCGCTCAAAATTCGACCCGATCCTCTGCTGGTATATTTTCCGCAAATACGACCTCTCGT
Organism: uncultured Ruminococcus sp.; assembly: GCA_902774325.1. Classification (GTDB taxonomy): domain Bacteria; phylum Bacillota; class Clostridia; order Oscillospirales; family Acutalibacteraceae; genus Ruminococcoides. The sequence continues at coordinate 9,730 of CACYIC010000043.1, read as the reverse complement.
TCATCTCAAAGCCCGAGAATTTTAAGGTGCCGATTTTCGGCAGATTGATCCATCGGCTTTGCTTTATGCCGATCGACCGCGAAAATCCCCGAAACGCGCTGAAAACCATCGTCAGGGCGGTCGATTTGATCAATAACGACACCGTGAACGTCGCGGTCTATCCCGAGGGAACCAGAAACTACGGCGAAAAGCTCCTGCCCTTCCACAACGCGGTATTCAAGATCGCTCAGAAGGCGAACGTGCCGATAGTTGTGATCACGGTCAAGGGCGCGGATATGATACACAAAAACTATCCCCTGCGCCGCTCGGACGTATATGTTGACGTGGTCAGCGTGCTCGACGCGCCGACCGTCAAGGGAACCAAAACCGCCGAGCTGGGAGATCAGATCGCGGATATCATGAACGGCAGCCTCAACAGCTGACAGGCGCAGCCGCGCGATCATCGCAGCGCGCCCTGACAAAAATCCGAAGCTTTGATTTTGGAAAACAGGCTCCAAGCAGAGCCGCTTCGCGATCCGCGCGCCGGACTCGCGCGGGATTGCCTATAATATTTAAGGAAGGATAAGGACAATGACATTTTACGTTCTCTACAACAGACTTTCGGGCAACGGCACAGGAGAGGCACGCGCTCGCGAGGTCGAAAAATTCTTCAAGAAAATGACCCCCGTTTTCGTGGACATCACCACGCTCGACTATCTTAAATTCTTCTCTGAGCTCGACAGCGACGACAAGGTCATCCTCTGCGGCGGCGACGGAACCCTCAACCGCTTTGTCAACGACACCGAGGGCATTACATTCAAAAACGATATCCTCTTTTTCCCCACCGGCAGCGGAAACGACTTCTGGAACGACCTGGGAAGGAAGGTCGGCGACGCGCCCTGCAAGATCAACGAGTATCTGGTCGATCTGCCCACCGTTATTGTTAACGGCAAAAAATCAAAGTTCATCAACGGCATCGGCTACGGCATCGACGGCTATTGCTGCGAGGAGGGCGACAGGCTTCGCGCCACGAGCGACAAGCCGATAAACTACACCTCGATCGCAATAAAGGGACTTTTGTTTCACTACAAGCCCACCAACGCCGAGATCACCGTCGACGGCGTGACTCACACCTTTGAGAGAGCCTGGCTCGCTCCGACAATGAACGGCAGATTCTACGGCGGCGGCATGATGGCTACTCCCGATCAGGACAGACTCAACAAGGAGCGCACCGTCACCACAATGGTAATGTTCGGCGCCGGCAAAATACCGACCCTCGCCGCTTTTCCGTCTATCTTCAAGGGCGAGCACATCAAAAAGACCAAGATCGTAAAGACCTTCAAGGGCAAGCACGTTATCGTAAAATTCAACCGTCCGGTCGCTCTCCAGATCGACGGCGAAACCGTTAAAAACGTAACAGAGTACGAGGTCATCGGCGGATAAAATGTGCCAAATGGCGCTCCCGCGCCTTTCCACTCGGCGACCGTGCTCAACGGCGAAAAACAAGCATCCACATAAAACAGAAAGCGCTTCCGACAGCTTTGCCGGAAGCGCTCTTTTTTTTCTCATTTGCGGATGTTATCAGGTGATCGACTTGATCAAGCCGCCCTTTTGGATGATATTCTGGATGAACTCAGGGAAGGGCTCAGCCTGATAGGTCTTGCCGGTGGTCTCGTCGGTGATAACTCCGGTGTTGAAGTCGACCGAAACGACGTCGCCGTCGCTGATCTCACGCGCCGCCTCGTCGCACTCCAGAATGGGAAGTCCGATATTTATCGAGTTGCGGTAGAAAATACGCGCGAAGGTGGAGGCTATTACGCAGGAGATCCCGCTCGCCTTGATCGCTATGGGCGCGTGCTCGCGAGAGGAGCCGCAGCCGAAGTTCTTTTCGGCGACCATGATGTCGCCCGCCTGAACCTTGTTTACAAATTCCGCGTCGATATCCTCCATGCAGTGCGCCGCCAGCTCCTTGTGGGAAGCGGTGTTGAGATATCTCGCGGGGATTATTACGTCGGTGTCGACGTTGTCGCCGAATTTATGTACTCTGCCTTTTGCGTTCATAAAGCTTTCCTCCTCTTAAACCTTCGCGGGGTCGGTGATATAGCCCTTTACGGCACTAGCCGCCGCGACAGCCGGACTCGCGAGATAAACCTCGCTGTCAACGTGACCCATTCTGCCTACAAAGTTGCGGTTTGTGGTGGAAACCGCCTTTTCGCCCGCCGCGAGGATTCCCATGTGACCGCCGAGGCAGGGTCCGCAGGTCGGAGTTGAAACAACGGCGCCCGCCTCTACGAAAATATCGAAAAGACCCTCGTGCATGGCTTGGAGCCAGATCGCCTGAGTGCCGGGGATCACGATGCAGCGCACGCCGCGGGCGATATGTCTGCCCTTCATGATCTCGGCAGCCGCGCGCAGGTCGGAGATCCTGCCGTTGGTGCAGGAGCCGATCACGCACTGGTCGATCTTCACCTCGCCGTCGGCGATCTCGTCGACCGTGCGGGTATTTTCGGGAAGATGCGGGAACGAAACCGTCGGGCGCAGGGTCGAAAGGTCGATTGTATATTCCTCGTCATAGACCGCGTCCTCGTCGGCTGTATATTCCACGGGAGTTCCCTGATATCTGCCGTCGCAGTATTCGCGGGTGATATCGTCGACAGGGAAAATACCGTTCTTGGCTCCCGCCTCGATTGCCATATTCGCTATGCAGAGACGGTCGTCGATATTGAGGTATTTTAAGCCCTCGCCGACAAACTCCATAGACTTGTAGAGCGCTCCGTCAACGCCGATCTCTCCGATTATGTGCAGGATGACGTCCTTGCCGCTGATGTAGGGCGCGGGCTTACCCACGAGGTTGAACCTGATCGCCGAGGGGACCTTGAACCACGCCTTGCCGCTGATCATGCCCGCCGCCATATCGGTGGAGCCCACGCCTGTCGAGAAGGCGCCCAGAGCTCCGTAGGTGCAGGTGTGGGAATCCGCGCCGATGCAGAGGCAGCCGGGACCCACAAGACCTTTTTCGGGGAGCAGCGCGTGCTCAATGCCCATCATGCCGACGTCCATGAAATTTTTGATGTCGTATTTGTTGGCGAAGCGGCGGGTCTGCTGAACCAGAGTAGCCGCCTTGATGTCCTTGTTTGGGGTAAAATGATCCATTATCATCGCTATTTTTGTGTTGTCAAATACCGCCGTCGCGCCGTTCTCCTCAAAAACGTTGATGGCGACGGGCGAGGTTACGTCGTTGCCGAGCACCATATCGAGCTTAGCGTTGATAAGCTGACCCGCCTTTACCTCGTCAAGTCCCGCGTGAGCCGCGAGGATCTTCTGAGACATTGTCATACCCATAGTAATCACTCCATTTTCATTATATATAATAGTATTATCAATTTGCCTTCTCCGCCGTTTCCTTCGCTCCGTTGGCGGCGCGGGTCACGTCCGCCTTGTTCGCGCGTCCGATGACCTCGCCGTTGAGCACCGCCGTGTAGCGGTTCCCCTCGGAGGGATAGAATTCCACGGCGTCGCTTCCGCCGTCGGAATAGCTGTAGGTTACGGTGAGCTCGGGCTTTCCGCTCACGCTCTCCTCCTTGGCGTCAGCGAGCTCGATAAGCGAGACCTCGTCATAGTAGGCTGAAAAATCTCCGAGCTGGATCTCCTTGCCGCCGTAAAACACCGAAGTGCTCGTCGAGGTGTTTTCGTTGCCGTCGTTGTCGGTGGTCACGACCTCCTTGGAGCTGAGTTCAAAGGAGTAGCTTTCGCCCGACTCGACCTTCATGCCCGTGAGCGCCGTCATCTTGGGATAGAGAACATATTCCGAGCAGAGCTTTTCGTAGTTTGTCGAAGCCCAGGTCACCTTGTCGGCGGCAACGGCATAAACAACCCTGCCGCCCTTTTCCATCAGCACGACCTCGCCGTCACTGTTGGGGGCTGTCGCGTAATATCCCACCGTAGTATCGGGATAAACCGCCTCTATCGCGGCGTGGGGCTTTGAAAGTCCCAGCTTGTCAAGCTGGCTGTCCGAGGGATTGACCATCAGCACGCGCAGAGCGTAAAGACCTCTGATGCCGCCCGCGACCTTGCTGCTCTCGCTCTCGTTGGCAATTCTGCGCCTGGGAGAGGTCATCTCGTAGGAAGCGCCGTAGCGCTCTCCCGTATAGGGCTCGAGAACGATCTTCTGTCCCTCCGTTTCAAGCGTGATCGAGGACGCCTGATCTTCTTCGACGCTGTCAGCGCTCTTGTTGATCGAAAGGCTGATAAAATCGGTCAGACCGTAATCAAAGGGAGCCGCGGTCTCGGTATCGACGAGAAAGATCTCGTCGCCGTCGCCGAATTTGATGTAGGTGCCGGCGGACTGGGGAGCGTCCGCTCCGACGGTAATGATAGACTTTGTTTTGTCGGTATAGGTAACCGTGACTATCGAGCGGGGATCGTCAAAGCCGAAGTCTGAGCTGCCGTTTTGATCGACTCCCGCGACCTTCTCAAAGCTCAGCTTTGAAGCCGAGGAAGCGATCAAGTCCGCTACGCCCGCCTGCTGGTCGAAATCCTCGTAGCCCTTTATGGTGTAGATAGTAGCCTCGCCCTTGGGGGTGTTGGAGAGCACGTCGAGCGTGCCCTTGGCGTTTTCGACGTGGATCACGGAAATATCGGCGGGATAATACTCGATCAGGGTGCCGTAGCTGTTGTTTACTACCTCGCCCTTTTCGTCCTTGGGCACCTCCGCCTGGTGAACGCCCTCGCTGTCGGTTGTCAGCTCGAGCTTTACGCCCTCGTCGACCGTCGAGGCTTTTTGATCCGATCCGCCCTTTGGCAGGAAGATCAGCAGAAGCATCACTCCGACGAGCACGACCGCCGCGATTATTGAGATTATCAGGATTTTTTTCTTGTTCATCACTTGTTCCTCCTGCGTATCCAGACCACTATTCCCGCCGCCAGGATCAGCACGGGGATCACGATCACAAAGATTACCATTATAACGTTTGCGGTGGTTTCGTCGTTCGCTCCCAGTTCCTGAGCGTCGAGCTTTTTGCTCTCGATCGTTATGCTGTCGTCCGCCTTCTCGGATACGGTGTTGAAAATATTCATAATGAACGCGGAGTTATTCGCGCTGTTCATGCTGATAAAGCCGCTTGAGAACATCGCGTAGGAGCCGAACACCATCACGCGCGATTCCATTTCACCGTCGGACTTTACACTCTCGGCGGCGACCGCGATCGGCTCGCCCTTGACGGCGTCCTTGTAGTCCCAGTCGTCGTCCGCGTCAAAGGGAACTATTCCCGCGTAGCTCGAGGTGTTGAGGATCGAGTGCGTCGTATTTTCGTCGCTGACCTCGACCCCGCGCGCCTGATACGCGATAACCGGGATATTCGGGTTCTTGAGCTTATCCTTGTAGTAGTCGGTATAATCGGTGATGAAGGCGTACTGGCTCACGCCGTTGAGCAGATAGTCTCCGCTGGTTTCAAAGATGTAGCCGTCGGTAAGCTTCATATTCCACTCGGCGAGGAAATCGTCGAGATTGGGGGTCGACGCGTCGGGATTAGCGATATAAATGAGGTTTTTGCCGTATTTTCCGTCGTTTTTGAGCCATTCCGAGAGCTTCTGCGACGTGTCCTCGTCGATATCCGCGGCGGGCGCGAAGAGCACCACGAAGGAGGCGTCCTTGTCGATATCGGAGGTGAGGAGGTTGATCTCGTTGACCTGATAAGCGTTGTTTGAGATCAGGGTCTTAAGCGACGAGAAGTCCGCCTCCTGGTTTCCGGTCAGGAAATCGACGATCACCTTGTCCTCGGTGGTCACGTTGAGGGTCGCGGTGACGACAGCCTGCTCTATCGTTGTGCCGGTATATTCGTAGTAGCCGTAGTAGCTCGCCGCCTGCTCGTCATAGGTGAAGCACTCGTCGATGCTCAGCGACTTGTACTGGTCGCCGCACTCTACTATAGCAACGTTCTTGTTTGAGGTCCAGTCGATATCCTCGTATTTCTTAGTGAACGAGGGGTTCTCTGAGGTATCGACATATTTTAGAGTAAGCTTTCCGTTTGAGCTGCTTATCATCTTTTCAAGCAGGTTTTTCGCCTGGACAAAGTACTGATTGCCGCTCTCAAACTGCTTTTCGGGCGCGAGGATGTAGATCGTAACGTCCTTTTTGAGATGGGAGAGATAATCGGAGGTGTCGTCCTGGAGCTCGTAAGCCTTGTTGGAGGTCAGGTCGAGCTTCAGCTCCGGAAAACGGTCGACGAGCAGTCCGACGATCACGTTAAGAACGATCACGACCGCGATCACGACTGCGGTGATAGCAGCCGCGAGAGCTCCGTGGCGAGCCCTGCGGGATTTCAAAAATCCTATAAAGCCGCCCTTTTGGGAGGCGTTTTTTTCTTTTTTCACAGCGCTTCCCTCCTCAGCTCCAGCGGCGTCTTTCGAGCACGCGCACCGTAAAGAAGATGAACAGCGCGGTCACGCTCAGGAAGAACACCACGTCGGTAATGCTCAGAATACCGTAAGTAAAATTGGTATAGTAATTGAAGAAATTAATCTTGTCGAGCGCCTTTGAGATCCATTCGATCTTGATCTGACTGACAAAGAAGCTCATCATATTAATTATAAGTCCGACAGCCATGCCTATCACCGCCGCAACGACCATGCTCTCTGTCAGCGCCGAGACAAGCACGTTGATCGCTATGAGCGAGGCGCCGAGCAGCAGAAGCCCCAGAAGAGTGCACAGGGTCACCGACCACTGCACGGGAGCGAAGCATGAAATGACCACCGCGTAAACAAGGAAGATCGAGCAGCAGAGCGCGAAGATCGCGAAAGCGCCCAAAAACTTACCGAGCACGATCTCGGTGAGGCTCGTCGGGGAGGTGAGCAGCGCCTGATCAGATCTCTGCTTTTTCTCCTCCGCGAAGGTTTTCATGGTTATTATCGGGATGATGAACATGATGACGTAGAACATATTCGAGAAAACGTACGAGAGGCTCGCCGAGTTCATGGCGAAGCAGTAGTAGTTAAAGAACAGCCCCGAAAAGAAAAAGTACGCCGCAAGCACTACGTAAGCCGTTGCCGAGCTGAAATATGCGCCCAGCTCGCGCTTTAATATCGCCGTCATTTCTCATTGCCTCCTTCCGCGCCTTGGGTGAGCTTGAGGAACATCTCCTCAAGTGATTCGTCGCCCGAGGTCATCTCGAGAATAGGCGCGTTGACGCGCACCATCGCGTTGAATACGTCCCTTCTGATGTCCGCGCCCTTGGCGTATTCGACCGTGAGCCTGACCGCGCCGCCGCGTTCGCCCTTTTTGACGACGCGCTTGACCTCGGGGATCTTTTCCAGCTCAGCCGAAACGACCGAAGCGCTGCCCTCGACCGTAAGGGTGAGCTTTTGCTGATCTGAAAGCACCGCCGCGAGCTCGTCGGTCTTTGCGTCCGCGACGATTTTTCCGTTTGAGATCACAAGCACCCTGTCGCAGATCGCCGAGACCTCCGAGAGGACGTGAGAGGAAAAAATAACTGTGTGCTTTTTTCCCAGACCTCGGATAAGCTTGCGGATCTCTATTATCTGCTTGGGATCCAGTCCGACGGTCGGCTCGTCGAGTATCAGAACCGGAGGATTGCCGAGCAGCGCCTGAGCAAAGCCGACGCGCTGGCGATAGCCCTTTGACAGATGCTTGATTATGCGCTCCGATTTGTCGGTGATGCCCACAAGACGCATCACCTCGGCGATATGCTCCTTTTTGGGGAGCTTCACCTTCTTGAGCTCAAACATGAATTCGAGATATTTGCGCACCGTCATATCGGGATATAACGGCGGGATCTCGGGCAGGTAGCCTATCTTCTGCTTTGTTTTCTTTGGCTCGGCGAGGATCTCGCTTCCGTCGACCGTCACGGTTCCGGAAGTAGAGGAAATGTAGCCGGTGATAATATTCATCGTGGTAGATTTTCCCGCTCCGTTAGGTCCGAGAAAGCCCAGCACCTCGCCGGTGTCAACGGAAAAGCTGATATCGTCCACCGCTTTTATTTCGCCGTAGTACTTTTTAAGGTTTTTTACCTCGATCATCCGTGTCACCTCTGTATCAAAAAATTACCGATATTAATCATACCACAAAATCTCCTTTTTGAATAGTATAAATTTGATTTTTTCACAGAAACTTCACATTTTTATCCTCCGTCGGTATATTTTCGGGCGCGCGGGATAAGATAAAAGCGAAAGGATGATTACATGGAATATCTATGGGCGTTTCTGATCGGCGGTCTGATCTGCGTTATCGGTCAGATTTTGATTGACAAAACCTCGCTTACGCCGGCTCGGATCCTCACCGCCTTTGTCGTGGCGGGAGTTATCCTCGGCGCGCTGGGGCTTTACGCGCCGCTCGCGGAATTCGCGGGCGAGGGCGCCGCCGTGCCGATCTCGGGCTTCGGCAACCTGATGGCGGACGGCATGAGGGACTCCCTGCGCAGCGACGGAGCGCTCGGAATACTCACGGGAGCGCTCAAGAGCTCCTCGGCGGGTATCTGCGCGGCGATAGTCCTGAGCGTGCTCGCCTCGCTTTTCTCAAAATCGAGAGATAAATGATTTTTGATCTGCTCGCCGTTGACGCGACAGATATAAAGATCGGAAAAATACAAAAATTTCAGGCGCAGAGCCCGGGGTGGACTCTGCGCCTGTTTGGGTTTTATTTAACTCTGAATGCCGAATGCGTATCAGAAGAACTCGGACTCACCCTGAGGCGGGTTCTTGAGAGCGCTTTCGTCAACGAGCTTTGCAAGATACTTCTGGAGAAGCGTTACGTCGTTGATGTCGATAACGCCGTTTCCGTCGAGATCGCCGACGCTGAGATCGAGGTCAACCAGACCCGCGATCGCCTTCTGGATGTAGGTAGCGTCCTTGATGTTTACAACATAGTCGCCGTTGGTATCGCCCTTGATCTCGGGAGCGCCCTTGCGGACGTAGCTGAGGGTGAAGGTGTCATTCTCGCCTGCGGTGAGGGTGAAGTCGTAGGTGCCTGCGGGAACCATGAGCTTGTCGGCGTTCTCGCCGAGCTCGCTCTGCTTCTTGAGCTCTACGGGAACCTCGGTAGCAAGGCCGTTGGTCATGTAGAGGACCTTGAAGGCCGTTGGTCATGTAGAGGACCTTGTCGCTGTCCTTAACGATAACGTAGCTTGTCTCGGTGAAGGTAACGGTTACCTTGCCGTCAACAAACTTGTAGTCGCCCATGTTGTCAATGTCAGCCTCGATGCCGTAATCCGCGCCGTTGATGTAGCCTACGAGATAGTAGTCCTTATCGGTGGGTGTGGGAGGTACGGTTGTTTCAACGGGAGCGGTGGTGTCTTCGGGCTGCTCGCCGTAAACCTTCCACTTCTCGTCGGATGAATCATAGAGGTTCTTTCCGTCGGTGGGGATGTCAAGGTCGTTGGTCTGAGCGTTGCCGGTGCCGTTGAAGATAACGTTTACATAAGCAGCATCGATATCGGCTTTCCAGATATTTCCGCTTACCTTTTCCATGGGAACGCCCGGCCAGTTGTTGTTGGAATCGCCGTTCCATGCGTAGATGTTGGGCTTCTCAAAGTTCTTTCCGCTGTTGTCGAAGTAGATAGTGCGGGTAGTGGGTGCGGGAGGTGTGGTTGTAGTGGGCTGCTCGGGCTGCTCGCCTGCATAGGTGAGAGTGAAGGTGTCATTCTCGCCCGCGGTGAGGGTGAAGTCGTAGGTGCCCGCGGGAACCATGAGCTTGTCGGCGTTCTCGCCGAGCTCGCTCTGCTTCTTGAGCTCTACGGGA
>CACYIC010000042.1 GCA_902774325.1 uncultured Ruminococcus sp. | reverse complement strand
TTTTAAATGTCCGGCTATATCGGAAGCCTCCTTCAACGGCGGGTCAAAAGCTCTGCCGCGCGGCTGCTTTTTGCCTCCCTCAAATCTCTTTCTTTTCTCCCGCTTATTCTGATACCGATACCCGATGATCGGTTTCTATATTGCAATCGGTAAATATGATTTAAACAAAAAAAGGCGCGACAAAAGGCGGCGGATCGCTCCGCCGCCCTGTGCAGCCAATACTAAATTATGATTCGATATAATAACAGGTGAAATGATTAATATATGAAAATTACTCAGCTTCAGCTTTTCTTTTGGCAAAGCAGTCACTGCAATAGTAGCTCTTTCCCTCCATAGGCTTAAAGGGGATCCTTGCGGGACCGCCGCACTCGGCGCAGACGGTATCAAAGAACTGACGCTCAGCCTTTGCCGCGTTCTTGCGAGCCTGCCTGCAATCCTTGCAGCGCTGGGGCTCGTTCTGGAAGCCCTTTTCGGCATAGAACTCCTGCTCACCCGCGGTGAAAACGAATTCGTTGCCGCATTCCTTGCACACTAATACTTTGTCTTCAAACATGGTTATCTACCTCTCTCCGTAAACCTGATCGCCCCGGGTATCATCCCCGGGATGTTTCGAGCGAGCCAAGCTTTTTTCTTGCTCTTGAGAGAGCGTTATCTACGGATTTCTCATTGATTCCCAATTCGTCTGCGATTTTTCGGTAGCTGAGCCCCTCCGAATAGAGTAACAGCACCTCAAGCTCACGCTTCGTGAGCACCTTTGACAACCGCTGCCTGAGCAGCTCGAGCTGCTCCTTTAGCATCAGCTTCTCCTCCGGCGATCGCTCGTAATCCATCAGCATGGAATCGATATCGCCGCAGTCCTCGAGATTGACTAACGCGGAATCGGGAACGGCTTTTCGGGCATTTTGCTTTCGGATAATCGAAATAAACCTGCGCTCAACAATTGTGGACGCGTAGTTGCGAAAGGACATGCCCCCGTTAAGTGAAAAAGTTTTTGCCGCAAACAGGAGTCCCAATAACCCTTCCTGCACAAGGTCGTCATGCTCATATCCCTGAGCAGAATACCTTCGCGCGATAAATCCGATAGTTGAGAGGTACCTCAGCGCTAGCTCGCTGAACGCACCTTCATCTCCGCCGACATAAAGCTCGGCAAGAACATCATCGGCAAGTGTGCTGTAAGAGAAATTTGCCGTGCCCACTTTTTCACCTCATAACAATGATATTCTTCATCATTTACTATATAATATTTTGCAATAGTTGTCAATATCCTTTTTGTTTTTCTGTAATTTTGCATTAATAATGTAGAATAATTTAGATATATTGCACAATAGAAAACGTAAATAATTGTCATTTTGGACATTGTTTTCCCAAGCCTCAAATGCTATAATGGTATTTGGTCAACACCGCGCGATTCGCGGCGTTGGCTAAAAAAATCTATCTGTAAAAAATCGTGGTGAACAAGATGGTATCAAAGTGCATAAGCTTCGGAATAAACGGGATCGACGGCTACAAGGTCGAGGTCGAAGCCTCGTCCCAGCGGGGACTGCCCAGAGCCGACATCGTCGGTCTGCCCGACGCGGCGGTAAAGGAAAGCCTTGACCGCGTCTGGAGCGCCGCGAAAAACTGCGGACTGAGTTTGTTCCAGTCGCATATCGTGCTCAACCTCGCGCCCGCGGACATAAAAAAGGAGGGTCCGATCTACGACCTGCCGATCACCGTCTGCCTGATGATGCTCAGCGGCTACATCAAAAGCGACGTCTCCGACAGCGGCTTTATCGGTGAGCTGTCGCTCAGCGGCGAGCTTCGCCCTGTAAACGGCGTCCTTCCCATGGTGATAAAGGCTCAGGAGCTGGGCTGCAAAAGGATGTTCGTGCCCGCCCAAAACGCGCGCGAGGCTTCCGTCGTGGAGGGGATCGAGATTTATCCTGTCAAAGATATAATCTCGCTGATGGCTTGTCTCAACGGCACGATCCCGATCGAGCCTGTCCTGCCCGAAAAATTCAAACGCTCCGCGGCTGATAAGTTCCTGCCCGATTTTTCCCAGGTCAAGGGTCAGGCGGAGGCTAAAAGGGCGATAGAGATCGCCGCCGCAGGCTCCCACAATATCCTGCTGATCGGTCCTCCCGGCTCGGGCAAGAGCATGCTTGCCAAGCGAGTGCCCTCGATCCTGCCGGATATGACCTTTGAGGAAATGATAGAAACCACCAAGATCCACTCGATCGCGGGAACTCTGCACGGCGAGGGTCTTGTGACCTCGCGCCCGTTCCGTTCTCCCCACCACGGAGTCACCGCAGTCGGTCTGGGAGGCGGCGGCACGGGCACGATCAAGCCCGGCGAGGTGTCGCTTGCGCATCACGGGGTTTTGTTCCTCGACGAGCTTCCCGAATTCTCGCGAAATGTCCTTGAGGTGCTGCGCCAGCCTATCGAGGACAACAGCATCACTATCTCGCGGGCAGGTCACAGCTGCACCTATCCCTGCTCCATCATGGTCATCGCCGCGATGAATCCCTGTCCCTGCGGCTATTTCGGCGACCCGACTCACAAATGCACCTGCTCGCCCCAGAAGATCAGAAACTATCTCAACAAGATCTCCGGTCCGCTGCTCGACCGTTTCGATATCCACGTCGAGGTGCCGCCCGTCCGCTTCGACGACCTGAGGAGCACCGCCGACGCGGAGCGCTCCGAGAGCATCAAAAAGCGAGTCGATGCCGCACGCGCCATTCAGCAGGAGCGCTTCAGGGGAAGCGGTACCACCTGCAACGCGAAGATCAACGCCGCTCAGTTCAAGGAGTTCTGCAATATCGACAAGGACGCCGAAAAGACCCTGCGCCACGCCTTTGAAGCCCTCGGGATGACCGCCCGCGCTTATGACAGGGTGCTCAAGGTCGCCAGGACAATAGCCGACCTCGGTCAAAGCGAACTGATACGCTCCGAGCACGTTCTCGAGGCGGTGCAGTACAGGAGTCTCGACCGCAAATACTGGTCGAACAGAGAGGGATAATACTATCTTCTAATAAAACCCCGACGGGCGCTCCCGCCTGTCCCAAACCCATTGATAACGGCAGCTGTTTTCAACGGCGTAATCAGGCAATTTCCCTGTTTCCTGACAAATAAAAAACCCGGGCTCATTTGTTGCATTTTCCGTTACTATATGATATACTATACTCAACCACAATATATGGAGGTAATTATTTTGGAAATCACAAAAAATTCTATTATCGGCGACGTACTTGACAAATATCCCCAGACAGCTCCCCTCTTCTTCAGCATCGGAATGCACTGCCTCGGCTGCCCCGCCTCACGCGGAGAAACCATCGAGGAAGCCTGTATGGTTCACGGCGCGGACGCCGACGAGCTTGTAAAGAACCTCAACGACGCTCTCAAATGATACGCCTCGACAACAGGCTGGAGCTCTGCTCCCGCTTTGTTCGCTGCGGCTCGCGGGTCGCGGACATCGGCACGGATCACGCCTATCTGCCCGCCTATCTATGCCAGCGCGGGATCTGTCCCTCGGCTGTCGCCGCGGATATCAACCCTGCTCCGCTCAAAAGCGGCGGGCTGACCGTGGCAAACGAGGGGCTTACCGATAAGATCGAGCTGCGCCTGAGCGACGGACTCGCGGAGATCGGCGAGGACGAGGCTGACGACGTCGTGATCGCGGGCATGGGCGGCGAACTGATTCTCCGCATCATCACGGCTTGGAATTATTCCAAAAACGAAAATAAGCGCTTTATTCTCCAGCCGATGACCCGCAGCGAGGAATTGATCGCAGGACTCGACCGCGGCGGCTTCGAGATCATCGGACAGGACTGCTGCGAGGCGGCGGGCAAATGCTACACCGTGATCTGCGCGGGTTACAGCGGAAAAGCTCCCTGCGGAGATCCGCTTTTCCCCTATCTCGGAAAGCTCAAGCCGCGCGAAAACCCGCTCCACGCGAGATTTGTGAGGAATCATATAGCAAGGCTCGAGAAAAAGGCTATCGGAGAGCCCGCCTTCGGAGAGCTTGCCGCAAGGCTTAGAAACCAAATCGAATAGCAAGACTTACGGGCTTGGTTTTTCCGAGCCCTTTCGTTTATAAGACGAAAAAGGAGGATCGTATGACGACGGTAAAAAATATCCTGGATTGGTTCGAGAGCTTCGCTCCGCTGCGGACAGCCATGGATTTTGACAACTGCGGACTGCTCGCGGGAGATGAAAACGCGGAGGTGAGCGGCGTTTTGGCGTCGCTGGACATCACGGCGGAGGTCGTGCGCGAGGCGCGCGAAAAGGGCTGCGAGCTGATAATCAGCCATCACCCGGTTATTTTCAATCCCCTGAAAAGGCTGAGCAGAAACAGCGCACCCTATCTCCTGGCGGAGTACGGGATAAATGCGGTTTGTATGCACACGAATCTCGACCTCTCCGAGGTATTCGGCGTGAACACCTGCCTTGCCGAAGCCTGCGGCGTTAAGGGGCTTAGAAAAAGCGAGCGCGGCGAATGCCTGTTCATAGGAGAGCTCGAAAACGAGACCCCTATCGGCGAGTACGCCCTTTTTGTAAAAAAGGCGCTCGGCTGCGACGGGCTGCGCTACACCTCCCCGAAAGCCACGGTCAGGCGGATCGCCGTTTCAAGCGGCTCCGGCGGCTCGAATATTTTTGACGCCGCCGCCGAGGGCGCCGACGTCCTGATCGCGGGAGAGGTGAAGCACCACGAGATCAACGCGGGCAACGAGCTCGGAGTCTGCGTTATCGAGGCGGGTCACTTCAAAAGTGAGGATATTGTAATCATTCCGCTGATTGAGCGACTGAAAGCCGAATTTCCCGAAATAAGCTTTACAAAATCGTCAGCTTATTCGGATTTCATGAAATATATTTAGGTCATTTCCGGGAAGTTTTTGATTTTCAACGTATAAATATTAAAAATTCGTTGCAAATTTTGTAACTATTTGATATAATGAAGAGAGTATTTTAAGATCGGGAGTGAACCGAAATGAGAATCAGAAAGAAAAAATGGGCTGCTCCCGAGCTTGCGGTCTGCGACTTCTTCGTGAAAAACCCCGAGGAATACGCCGGAAGATGGGCGCAGGCATTTAAAAAGGAACAGCCTCTGTACCTTGAGATCGGCTGCGGCAAGGGAGGCTTCGCGGGTCAGTTCGCGCTGAAAAACCCCGACAAAAACATCATCGCGGTCGATATCAAAATAGATATGCTCGGAGTCGGAAGGCGAACGATAGTCAAGCTCTTTGAGGAGAACGGCAAAGCCCCCGATGAGATCGACAACATCCTGCTCGTCTGCTACAACGTCGAGCAGCTCGACAGGATCATCACCCCCGACGACAGGATCGAGCGCCTGTTCATCAACTTCTGCAACCCATGGCCGCGCCTCAAGCACAAGAAGCGCCGCCTGACTTTCCCGCGCAAGCTCGAAATGTACAAGTCCTTTTTGAAGAAGGACGCGGAGATCCGCTTCAAGACCGACGACGACGAGCTCTTTGAGGAGAGCGTCGAATACTTTGAGCAGAGCGGCTACAAGATAACCTATCTCACCCGCGACCTTCACGCAAGCGGCGTGGAGGACAATATCGAGACCGAGCACGAAAAAATGTTCTCGGCGGAGGGAATAAAGATAAAATACCTCGTTGCCGTACAAAAATAAGCGGCGAAACAAAAGACAGACTATCCGCGTCCGGTATGCCGGACGGCGTTAAGGAGTGATTTCTTGAAGCAACTGAAAATTGCGGCAGCGCTTTGCGCGGCGACGATGCTTCTCGGCGGCTGCAGCGGTCTCGAGCCGGGCTTCGAGGATATCCTCCGACCGCCGAAGGCGATGGGCGACGAGGCGGAAATAGAAAAGCTGATTTCCGACGCGGCGGGCACGGGCTACACCCTCAAATACCCCAAGAGCGGAAGCTACCGCAGCGCCATCATCATGTACGACCTCGACGGCGACGATACCGACGAGGCGATCGCCTTCTTCAAGGGCAAGGACGACCTGACGAACGTCCGAATGCTCATCATGAGCGACGGCAGCGACGGCTGGAAGGTATCGGGGGATTTTTCCACCGAAACCACTGACGTCGAGCGCGTCGATTTCGCCGATATCGACGATTCGGACGGAGCCGAGATAATAGTCGGCTACACGACCTATACCCCGAACGTCAATTTCCTGAGCTGCTACACCTACAAGGGCGGCAGCACGGGCATAATAAAGTCGGGACAGAACTACTCCGCCTTCTGCTGCGGAAACCTCGACGGGGTGGGAAAACGCGAGATCATCGCGCTTTCGCTGTTCAACGCCGAAACCGAGGCGCGCGCCTCGATGCTGACCTACAACGCGGAAAGCAAAACGCTTTACTCCAAGGCGAACACGGCTCTCGACCCAAACGTGATAAAATACCGCAAGGCGGTTTTCTCGGATCTTCAGGACGGCACCAAGGCGCTGGTCATAGACGGAGCCTTTGCCGACGAGACCCTCAGCACTCAGGTCATCTACTACAACAGGGAGCTGGCGATCCTGCGCAACCCGCTTTACAGGGAGAAAGAGAAAAGCGTCACCCGCAGGGCGGGTCTGGTGCTCAGCAACGATATCGACAACGACGGAAACGTTGAGATCCCGATAGTCGATAAGCTTCCCTATTCGGGCGCGGAGGGCGTGAAGGTTGTGGCGGACAAGCTCACCTGGTACAATTTCAGCGCCGAAAACGAGAGCCTTGTGCTCAAGACCTCGGCGGCAGCCAACTTCAAGCTCAGCTATTCCGTAAGGATCCCCGAAACGTGGGAGGACGACAGCTTTACCGCGACCCTCGGCAGCGCCGACAACACCATGACCTTTTACGAGTGGCAGGGCGACCGGCTCGGCAAGGAGCTTTTCAGAATAAAAGCGTTTCCCGTCGCTCAGTGGGATCTCGGCAAGGAAAACGAGGGCTACAGCCTGATCTACCGCGACGCGAAATACGCCTTCAGCTTCCGAAACGCCGAGCCCGACAGTCCGCTGGCTCTCTCGGACGACAAAATAAAAACATCCTTCTCCGTTCTGGACGGAGCTTACGAATAATACTAAACTCATATAGAAACGAATTTCTAACGGAGGTTTTGATATGAAAAAAATACTTGTTTGCGAGGACGAGGCCGCTATCCGCGACTTTGTGGTAATCAATCTCACCCGCGCGGGCTACGACGTTGTTGAAGCCGACTGCGGAGAAACCGCTCTCAAAAAATACGACGAGCATCAGGGCGACTTCGACATCGCCATCCTCGACGTTATGATGCCCGGTATCGACGGCTTTCAGGTCTGCAAGGAGCTGAGAAACCGCAACGGCAGCATCGGAATCATCATGCTTTCCGCAAAGACCCAGGAAATGGACAAGGTTACCGGGCTAATGCTCGGCGCGGACGACTACGTCACGAAGCCCTTCTCGCCCAGCGAGCTGCTCGCGCGAGTCGATTCGCTCTACCGCCGCGTGGCTCTGGCTCAGTCCAAGGCGGAAAACAACTTCAAGGAGGAGCTCAAGAGCGGCGACTTCATTCTCAACCTGCGCAACCGCGCGCTGATGAAGAACGGCAGGATGATCGAGCTCACCCAGGTAGAGTTCCAGATCATGGAATACTTCTTCTCGAATCCCGGCATGGCGCTCGACAGGATCGACATCCTTAACCACGTCTGGGGCGACGCTTATGTCGGCGAGGACAAGATCGTTGACGTAAACATCCGCAGACTCAGGATGAAGGTGGAGGACGAGCCGTCGAACCCCAAGCACATCATAACGGTCTGGGGTCTCGGCTACAAGTGGAATACGGGCGAAAAGGTCTGATCCCCGCCCGTCACGGCGAAAACACGGCAAGGAGGGCGGCAGGATGTTTCGCGGTATTACAAAGCGTTGGATGCTCAATACCCTCAGCGTAATTTTCACCATTATCGTGCTGATCGTTGTCGTCCTGATTTTTGTGGTAACCTATCTTTTCCAGAGCAGCGTAAGGCAGACTCTGAATATCAACGCGACGGAGCTGACGCTCGTTTTCTCGGGCTATACAAGCGACAGCGCGGCGAGCTTCACCTCCTCGGCGCGCGATTACGTTGAAAACTTTGACAAAAAAGAAAAAATGGGCGTTATGGCGATCAACTCCTCGGGCAAGGTCGTTTTCACCTCGACGGGCTTTATCCCCTACGATAGCGAAAACCTCAGCGACTTTGAGGAGGCGAAAACCAACGGCGACGGCTTCGCCTTCTGGAGCGGAAAGCTCAGCTCCGGCGAACCGGCGCTCAGCGAGACCCGAATAATAACCAACGAGAGCGGCGCCGTCGTCGGCGCGATCCGCTATATCGTTTCGATGGAGCCGGTCAACAACCGCATCCTTATGATCTCGCTCATCATCGTTGCCGTGGGACTGATAATCATGGCGCTTGTGGTGTTCTCGGGACTGCTCTTTATTCGCTCGATCGTAAAGCCGATCGGCAGGATATCCGAGGCGGCGGCGCAGATCGCGCAGGGTGATTTCTCCGCCTCCGAAAAGATCGAGCACAAATACGACGACGAGATCGGCGACCTCTGCGACGCGATAAGCGATATGGCAAAGGATCTGCAAACCACCGAGCAGATGAAAAACGACTTCATCTCCAGGGTCTCCCACGAGCTGCGCACCCCGCTTACCGCTATCAAGGGCTGGGCTGAAACCATGCAGCTCAGCGAGCGCGGCACCCTTGACCGCCGCACCTTTGACCGCGGCATGGGAGTCATAATCAAGGAGAGCTCAAGGCTCACCGGCATCGTAGAGGAGCTGCTGGACTTCGGCAGGATCCAGAGCGGCAGAATGGTGCTCATGAATGAAAAAATCGACATTCTCGCGGAGTTTGACGAAACGATCTATATGCTCAAGGACCGCGCCGTGACCGAGGGCAAGCACCTGCTCTACGACGAGAGCGAGGCAGTCTATCCGCCGGTTTACGGAGACCGCAACCGTCTGCGCCAGGTGTTCCTGAATATCCTCGACAACGCCTTAAAATATACGCCCAAGGGCGGCGTGGTCGCCGCTCAGGTCATCTATACCAAGGACGACCCGGACGTTATCAAAATAATAATCACAGACTCGGGCTGCGGCATTCCCGCCGAGGATCTGCCCAGAGTCAAGGAAAAATTCTACAAGGCAAACCAGTCGGTCGGCGGCTCCGGCATCGGACTCGCCGTCGCCGATGAAATAATGAACCTGCACCACGGCTCGCTGAAGATCGAAAGCGGCGAGGGCGTCGGCACAACGGTAACTCTCACCTTCCCCGTTTACAAGGAAGGCGTGGAGCAGACGCTCTCCGAGAGCGTCAACGTCAAGCTTTGACGCAAAACAAAAAGGAAGGAAGAAAAGAATGGCGGATAAAAAGACCAAAAAGATCACCTCGATAGGCGGCAGCGCGCTGATCGAGGGCATAATGATGCGCGGTCCCAAGCGCACCACCGTTTGCGTGCGCACCGGAAAGGACACCATCGTAAGCGAGGATATCAGCATCACAACGATCCCGGAAAAGATGAAATTTTTCAAGCTGCCCTTTTTCCGAGGCATAGCGGGACTTATCGACTCGATGCGCCTCTCCTACAAATCGCTGATGCTGTCCGCGGACAAGGCGGTGGAATCAGCCGAGATCGACGAGGAGCCTTCAAAATTTGAAAAATGGCTGGACGAAAAATTCGGCGACAAGCTGGTAAAAGGTCTGATGGCAGTCGCCTCCGTTCTGGGAGTCGCGCTGGCTATCGTGCTCTTCTTCTTCCTTCCCTCGCTGATCTTCGACGCCTCGGCGAATATAATACCCGCGTTCCGCGACAATTCGCTCTACAGCGTCGAGCTGACCTCTGACATGAAATATATCCAGTTCACGGACGGCAGCGACAACGAGATCACCGTGCCCTTTGAGCTGACACGCACCGACAAGATACTCGGGATTTCCAAAATGAAGGACAAGGCCGGCTATTATTCCGTCATCATCACCGACGAGGTGAATCCGGAAAAGGGCTCCATCGTCCTGAAAAACTCCCGAAACTGGAAAAAAATATACTACAGGACCTCTCTCACCTCGGACGCCACCATCGCAGACACCGAGAAGAAGCCCGTCAACGTTTACAAGGAGGACCTCATGAGATTGTGGAAGTCCATCTTCGAGGGCGTCCTTAAAATCGTGATCTTCCTGGGATATATCATAATAGTATCGCAGATGAGCGATATGAAGCGCGTTTTCATGTATCACGGCGCCGAGCACAAAACTATTTTCTGTTACGAAAACGAGGAGGAGCTGACCGTAGCGAACGTGCGCAAGCAGATCCGCTTCCACCCGCGCTGCGGAACGAGCTTCATGATAATAATGCTGATAATAGGTATCCTCGTGGGTCTTTTTGTGCCCGCGAATCCCTTCGGCGTCGCCTTCCTGCGTCCGGTATTCAAGATCCTGCTCCTCCCTCTCTCCTGCGGAGTGGGCTACGAGCTTATTAAGATCTGCGGAAAGCACGACAACGCCCTGACAAGGATCATCGCGGCTCCCGGTCTTTGGGCGCAGCGGATCACCACCAAGGAGCCCGACGACAGCATGATCGAGGTCGCTATCGAGGCCATCAAGGCGGTCATCCCCGACGACGGCTCCGACATCATCAACAGCTGCGGATGCTGAAAGAGGATTTTCTGAGCTGCCGCTCAAGGCTTGAAAAAGCCGGGATCGCGGACGCCGGATTTGAGGCGGGCTGTCTGCTTGAGCACGTCGCGGGACTGAGCCGCGCTTCACGCCTGGCGCAGCCTCAGCTCGAGCTCTCCGATGAGCAAAAAGCCCGGCTCGAGGAGCTTCTTTCGATGCGCGAGCGCCGCTATCCCCTGCAATACCTGCTGAAAAGCTGGAGCTTCTGCGGCTTTGAGCTGGAGGTCGGCGAGGGGGTGCTGATCCCGCGCGACGACACCGAGGTAGTGCTCGGTCTTTGCCTCGAATACCTCGGCGGCAGAGCCGGCGCGAAGGTCATCGACCTCTGCGCGGGCAGCGGAGCGCTTTCGATCGCGCTCTCAAAGCTCGGCGGGTCACAGGTCGAGGCGGTCGAGCTGAGCGATAAGGCGATTTATTTTCTTAAAAAGAATATTGATAAAAACAAGGCAAGTGTTCGGGCAACAGCCGGAGACATTTTCACCTGTCACACCGAATTTGCCGACGGCGAATACGACCTGATCGTTTCAAATCCGCCGTACATCAAAAGCTCCGAGCTTCCCCTGCTGCAGCCCGAGGTTCAATTTGAACCGGCGATGGCGCTTGACGGCGGCGAGAGCGGCTACGACTTCTATGAGGCGATAATAAGCCTCTGGGGCCGAAAGCTAAGGCGCGGCGGCGCGCTTGCTTTTGAGCTCGGCGAGGGTCAGGCACGGCACGTCAAAGAGCTGATGGCGGCAAAAGGCTTTAAAAGCCTGCGGACAGCGGCGGACTTCGGCGGCACGCAAAGGGCAATAATCGGGACAATGGATCCGCTTTAGAAAGTTTGTTCGATGATTTGCGCCGCAGAATATTGCAAATCATCCTCTTTTGTCGTATAATGCTTATTGCGCGAAAGGCGCGAATAATACTAAACTCAAATAAAAAACAGACAATCTTTGCGGTCTATTTTTATCTGAGATCAGTATAAAACGGAGATCATTCTCCCGGGAGGTACACGAAATGGCAGTTGATAAAAACAAGGCGCTGGAAACAGCGATTTCACAGATTGAAAAGCAATTCGGAAAGGGCGCTGTGATGCGTCTGGGCGAAAACGCCCACATGAACGTGGAGCACATCTCCACAGGCTCGCTTTCCGTTGACATCGCGCTGGGGATCGGCGGTCTGCCCCGAGGCAGGATCGTCGAGATCTACGGACCCGAGTCCTCGGGTAAGACGACCCTCTCGCTCCACTGCATAGCCGAGGGTCAGAAAAACGGCGGCAACGTCGCGTTCATCGACGTAGAGCACGCTCTCGACCCCACCTACGCGGCGGCGCTCGGCGTTGACGTTGACTCGCTGCTCGTTTCTCAGCCCGATACCGGCGAGGACGCTCTCGAGATCGCCGAGGCGCTCATCCGCAGCGGCGCGATCGACGTGATCGTTATCGACTCGGTCGCTGCTCTGGTCCCCAAGGCGGAGATCGAGGGTGAGATGGGCGACAGCCACGTGGGTCTGCACGCCAGACTGATGTCCCAGGCGCTCAGAAAGCTCGCGGGCGCGATCAACAAGAGCAACTGCGTCGCGATCTTCATCAACCAGCTTCGCGAGAAGGTCGGCGTCGTCTACGGAAATCCCGAGGTGACCACCGGCGGCAGGGCGCTCAAGTTCTACAGCTCCGTGCGAATCGAGATCCGCAAGGGCGAGGCGATCAAGGTCAACGGCGAGATCATCGGCAACCATACAAAATGCAAAATAGTCAAGAACAAGATAGCGCCTCCGTTCCGCACCGCCGAGTTTGACATCATGTACGGCGAGGGCATCTCGCGCGTTGGCGAGGTCATCGACCTCGCGGTCCAGGCTGAGGTTATCCAGAAGGCGGGCGCCTGGTTCAGCTACAACGGCGAGCGCCTCGGTCAGGGCAGAGATAAGGTCAAGGAGCTGCTAAAGAGCGACGACGAGCTCAGAGAGAAGATCGAAAAGGAGCTCTGGGAGAATATCGACAAGATCTACGGCAACAGCAGACTCCCCATGCCCAAGGCAAAGGCAAGGGTGACTGAGGTCGAAGAGCCTGTCCCCGCCGAGGAAAAGAAGCCCGCCAAAAAAGCAAAGATCGACGCATTGGTTGAGTGATGCTCATCACGGCGATCGAGCCTCGGCGCAAGGCGATGAGCGCCTTGTATCTCGACGGCGAATTTGTTATGAACCTCGACGCCCAAACGCTCATAGAAAACCGCTTTGACGTCGGACGGGAAATCGACGACGACGAGCTGCGCGAGATCATCAGGCTCAGCGGAGAGCGCCGCGCCAGGGAAAAGGCGCTTTGGCTGATCTCTTACCGCAGCCACTCCAAGAAGGAGCTGAGCGACAAGCTCCGCCGAACCTGCGACGTGCAGTCCGCGGAGGCCGCCGCGGAGCGGATGGAGGAGCTCGGGCTGATCGACGACCGCGAATACGCGCGTCAGTTTTCGAGAAAACTGCTTTTTCAAAAGCGGATGAGCAAGCGCCACGCGGTTTATGAGCTGAGGCAAAAGGGCATTTCACAGGAAATAATCGACGAGGTCCTTGAGGAGATCGAGATCGATCCCCGGGATCAGATCAGAGAAGTAATAGAAAAGAAATACAGGAATATTCAGGACGAAAGGATCCGCCGCCGCGCCTTCGCCGCCCTGCAAAGACTCGGGCATTCGGGCGAGGACATCAGAGCGGTGCTCGCGGAGTATCCGGAATATTCAGAGGATGATGGAATATGAATGTAAAGGTAGGAGTCGTATCTCTCGGCTGCGCCAAAAACCAGGTCGACGCCGAAATGCTGCTCTACACCCTGAAGGAGCGCGGCTTTGAGCTTGTGAACGACCCGGCAATGGCGGACGCGGTCATTGTGAACACCTGCGGCTTTATCGAATCCGCTAAGCAGGAGAGCATAAACGAGATCATCGAGCTGGGAGCGCTTAAGCGCGAGGGCAAGATCAAGGCGATCATCGTCACAGGCTGCCTTGCAGAGCGCTATCAAAACGAGATAACAAAGCAGCTCTATGAGGTCGACGCGGCGATAGGTATCGGCGCGAACTCAAAAATCGCCGACGCTGTCGAGGAGGCGCTCAAGGGCAAAAAGCTCGAGCTTTTCCCCGACAAGCTATGCCTTCCGCTCGAGGGCGGCAGGGTGCGCTCCACTCCCCCCTACACCGCCTACCTCAAGATCGCCGAGGGCTGCGACAACCGCTGCACCTACTGCGCTATCCCGCTTATCCGAGGCGGCTTCCGCAGCCGCGAGCAGGAGAATATTTTGAAGGAAGCCAGGGAGCTCGCCGACGCGGGAATAAAAGAGCTCAACGTCATCGCCCAGGATACGACCCGCTACGGGGAGGATCTCTACGGCGAGCCAAAGCTCGCGGAGCTGCTGCGCAAGCTGTGCAAAATAGACGGTCTGCACTGGATCAGGGTGCTCTACTGCTACCCCGACCGCGTCACCGACGAGCTGATCGACGTGATCGCAAAGGAAGATAAGATCGTCAAATATATCGACCTTCCGCTGCAGCACTGCAACGCGGAAATACTCAAGCGGATGAACAGGCGCGGAAGCTACGAGAGCCTGAGCGCCCTGCTCAACAAAATAAAGGACAGGATCCCCGGCGTCGTGCTGCGCTCGACCTTCATTACGGGCTTCCCGGGCGAGACCGAGGAACAGTTCGAGGAGCTTGCCCGCTTCGCCGGGGAAATACGCTTCCAAAGGCTGGGCTGCTTCGCCTACTCTCAGGAGGAGGATACTCCGGCGGCGCTCTTCCCCGATCAGATCGACGACGAGATCAAGCAGAAGCGCGCCGACATCATCATGGAGCACCAGCAAACGGTGATGGCTCAATACTGCGAGAGCCTTGTGGGAAAGGAGCTCGAGGTGCTTGTCGAGGGCTTCGACCGACTCGCCGGGTGCTTCTACGGAAGAAGCCGCGCCGACTCGCCCGAGGTAGACGGCTGCGTGTTTTTCAGCTGTGAGAGAAAGCCCCGCGCGGGAGAATTTGTAAAAGTAAGAATCGAGGACTATACAGGCTGTGACCCTATCGGCGTCATGGTCGAGTGATTTGCGTAAACGAGGTTAGAAAATGAACCTGCCGAACAAGCTTACGCTGGGAAGGATCATCATTGTGCCGTTCTTTGTCGCGGCTATGCTGATAGACTTTCCCGCGCACTATCTGATTGCGCTGGCGCTCTTTGTCACCGCGTCCATAACCGATATGCTGGACGGACAGATCGCCAGAAAGAATAATCTGATCACCGACTTCGGAAAATTCGCCGACCCGCTGGCAGACAAGATCCTCGTGCTGGCGGCGTTCCTGTGCTTTGTCCAGCTCGGGCTTTGCGACTGCGTGGCGGTGATAATCGTGCTTTTCAGAGAATTTACCGTCACTTCAATAAGGCTGATCGCCGCGTCAAAGAACAAGGTGATCGCCGCGAATCAATGGGGCAAATTCAAGACCGTTACCCAGATGGTCGCGATAATCTCAATTATCTGCATGCAGAGCTTCCTCGGCTTCTTCAGTCCCGAGCCGCTTGCTCAGATCTTCTGGTGGATCGGCGAGGTTATGGTTTGGATCTCGACCGTGTTCACGATCATCTCGGGAGTGATCTATCTCGTTTCGAACCGGCATTTTATTAATTCAAGGTGATCCATAAGACAGTGCCGCGCGATCATGCGCGCTGCCGCCTTTTTTCAGGCAACACCGCGAATGATCACGCGGTATTGCTCAACTACTTCGCGATCCGCAGACCTGAATCACGCGGAATCGCATTAAGGGTGATTTTTTGTTTTCTACCTTAAAATCGGACATCAACGCCGTTATGGAGCGCGACCCCGCGGCACGAAGCAAATGGGAGGTCATCTTCCTCTACTCGGGCTTCAAGGCGGTTCGCTCGCACAGAAGAGCGAATTGGTTTTACAGGCACAACCACAAATTCATAGCTCGCTGGATATCTCAGCACAACCGCCACAAGACGGGCATCGAGATACATCCCGCCGCTCAGATCGGAAAGGGTCTTTTCATAGATCACGGAATGGGCGTCGTTATAGGCGAGACCACAATAATCGGGGACAACTGCACGATTTATCAGAACGTCACCCTCGGAGGCACCGGCAAGGACGTCGGAAAACGCCATCCGACCCTCGGCAACAACGTGCTCGTCGGCTCGGGCGCGAAGGTGCTCGGTCCCTTCACGGTGGGCGACAACGCGCGGATCGCGGCAGGCGCGGTCGTGCTCAGCGAGGTACCGCCGAACGCTACGGCGGTAGGCGTGCCCGCGAGGATAGTCAAGCTCAACGGAATACGGAGCGATATGCTCGATCAGATCCACGTTTCCGACCCCGTCGCGAACGCGCTGATCAAGCTCGACAACAGGATAAACGAGCTTCAGGAAGAATTGGATAAGCTGAAAAAGGAGAAATCAAAATGATATTATACAACTCGCTCGGACAGAAAAAGCAGGAGTTTGTGCCCTTCTTTGAGGGCAAGGTAAATATGTACACCTGCGGCCCCACCGTCTATCACTACGCCCATATCGGCAACCTGCGCACCTACATCATGGAGGATGTGCTCGAAAAGTATCTGCGCTTCGCGGGCTACGACGTGAACCGCGTAATGAATATCACCGACGTGGGACATCTGTCAAGCGACGCCGACACCGGCGAGGACAAGATGCTCGCGGGCGCCAAGCGCGAGCACAAGAGCGTGATGGAGATAGCCAAATTCTATACCGACGCCTTTTTCTCCGACTGCGAAAAGCTCAACATCAAACGCCCCGACGTGGTCGAGCCCGCCACCAACTGCATCGACGACTTTATTGAGATGATCACCGTCCTGCTCGATAAGGGCTATGCCTATCTCGCGGGCGGAAACGTATATTTCGACACCTCCAAGCTCGACTCCTACTACGTTTTCGGCAACATGAACGAGGACGACCTCGCGGTGGGAGTTCGCGAAAGCGTTGAGGAGGACGAAAACAAGCGCAATAAGACCGACTTCGTGCTCTGGTTCACCAAGTCGAAGTTCGACTCTCAGGAGCTCAAATGGGAATCCCCCTGGGGACTCGGCTATCCCGGCTGGCATATCGAGTGCTCCTGCATCAGCAAGAAACACAACGGCGAATATCTGGACATCCACTGCGGCGGGATCGACAACGCGTTCCCCCACCACACCAACGAGATCGCCCAAAGCGAGGCGTACCTCGGTCACAAGTGGTGCAACTACTGGTTCCATGTTCTGCATCTCCTCGACGCCAGAGGCAAGATGAGCAAGTCCAAGGGCGACTTTCTCACGGTCTCGCTGCTTGAGAGCAAGGGCTACGATCCGTTAGTCTACAGGATGTTCTGCCTGCAGAGCCACTACAGAAAGCCCCTCACCTTCTCCTTCGAGAGCCTTGACAATACGGCGATAGCCTACGACAAGCTTATAAAGAGGATATCGTCGATCGAAAACGAGGGCGAGGTCGACGATCAGAAGGCGCAGGAGCTCATAGACTCCTTCAAGGCAGCTCTCGACAACGATCTCAACACCTCCCTGGGGCTCACCGTTGTCTATGATGTGCTCAAGGCTGACGCCAACGGCGCTACAAAGCTGTTTGTGATCGGCGAGCTTGACAAGGTCCTTTCCCTTGATCTGATACAGGAAAAAGCCGGGGACGGCGCCGACAGCGAGCTTGCCGCCGAGGTCGAGAAGCTCATCGCCGAGAGAGCAGCGGCGCGCGCCGCGAAGGATTGGGCGACAGCCGACGCGATCCGCGACAGGCTCAAGGAGATGAACGTCGTGCTCAAGGACACCAAGGACGGCGTCACCTGGTCGATCGGATGATCCCGCTTCTCCCGCAAAAGCGCCGGCGGGCGCTCTCGCCGCTTATTTGAACGCCCCGAAAGCAGAAGGCAAGCAGGCGATTTCCTATAGAAAAAAGTAATAATCTCAAATCCCCTTCCATATAATCAAACGGAAGGGGATATTTTTTATGAAGCTGCTGATTCTCACCAAAAGACATCTTATCGCCGCGGGCTTTGCCCTGCTTATCGGCTGCACCGCCGTGGCTGTCGCCGCGAGCACCGCCGCAAAAACCGTTCAGACCGCCGCCGAGCCGCGCGAGATACCCATATACCGCGTTGAGAGCGACAAAAAACAGGTCGCGATCTCCTTTGACGCTGCCTGGGGCGACGAGCAGACGGGCGAGCTGCTGGATATTCTCGACGACTGCAAGGTAAAGGCGACGTTCTTTCTCGTGGGCGACTGGGTCAAAAAATACCCCGAGGACGTCAGAGCAATAGCCGAGCGCGGGCACGATATCGGCAACCACAGCGACACCCACCCGCATCTGCCGGAGATCGGAGAAGCCGCCGCCGCGAAGGAGATCGAGGAATGCAACAACAAAATACAAAAGCTGACGGGAAGCGCTCCGACCCTGTTCCGACCGCCCTACGGCGACTACGACAACGCGCTTGTGCGCACGGTCAAGAGTATGGGGATGTACTGCGTCCAGTGGGACGTCGATTCCCTGGACTGGAAGGATCCCTCTCCCGAGCAGATGACCAAAACCGTGCTCGACAAGGTCACGGACGGCTCGATAGTCCTCATGCACAACGGC
>CACYIC010000041.1 GCA_902774325.1 uncultured Ruminococcus sp. | reverse complement strand
GGGTCCCCGATTATGGCGCCAGCCTTGCGGCGTCCTTCGCCTCGTCTTGCGAAAAATATCCTCGCAAATCTTTGTCCACTTTTTATCTGAGATTAGTATAAAACGATCAAACGGAAAAAGCGCTCGGTTTTTCTGACCTGGCGCTTATCATTTTTTAAAGAAGAGATTTATCGGAAGATAGTATCGGTTGATATGGACAAAGCTCTTTGGATCTGGTAAAATAAAAGCAAAACATCAGCGGAGGGTTGAAAATGGGCGTTATCGGAGAACAGATCAAGAAATACCGTACTCAGAAGAAATATACTCAGGAAAAGCTGGGCAGCCTTATCGGGGTCACGACTCAGGCGGTTTCCAAATGGGAACGCGGAGGAACCCCCGACGCGGAGGTTTTGCCGATACTTGCCGACGCGCTGGGCGTGAGCATCGACGCGCTCTACGGCAGAGAGGATCGCAGCCTTCAGCTCCTGCTCACACAAAAGCTGAGCAAGCTGCCGCCCTACGAGGCGTTTCACGCCGCCTTTGAAATTTGCTGGGGGATGATCCTGGGACTTGTCGGGGATGACGATTACGCGGAGGATTTTATAGATACCTTTTCCGCGCACTCCTATACCAACAGGGAGAATTCGCCCGATTATTTCGCGAAGATGGTTCGCGACAACGGTCTGGCGATGGCGCGCTTGTCCGCTGATTTTAACCAGTTTTATATGCTCGCCGAGCCGAACGAGGGCAGCACGCTGGATCATCTTGAGGATATGGAGGCGATAAGAAGGGTGTTCGCCCTGTTTGCCGATGAGAACATCCTGAAAATCATATTCTATCTTTATTCTCGTCCCTTCATGCCGCTGACTCTCTCGCTTATCAGTCAGAGCACCGGGCTGGATACGCGCGAGACAGAGCGCTGCATGAGGGTGATCTGTGAGAACAGGCTCGCGAACCACATGACGATAGCCGGCGTCGACGGGGTGATAGAATCCTACGAGATATGCAGGGAGGGCTGCGTCGTTCCGCTGATCTGCTTCGCGGACGAGATCGCAAAGAAAAGCCCGTTCCCGATATTCAGTGTTCTGGACAGAAAAGAGCCGCTTTTTAAACCGTCGGTTTATTCGCGTTCCGTTTAATTGAAAATTATAATAAACAGTTGATTGATTTTTTTCGTCGGTTGGTTTACTGTATTTTTGTAAACAAAAATACAAAGGAGAGATACCATGAAAAAAGCATTAGCGTTCATCCTGTGCGCGGTTATGGCGTCCGCCTTTGCGGGCTGCGGATCGGGATCGACCGAAACATCCTCAACCGCGGCGACAGAGGCACAGACCACCGAAGCACAGGCGACAGAGGCACAGGCGACCGTGGAGTCGCTTTCCGAGGACACGAAAAAACAGCTCGACTCCGCCTTGTCCGAAGCGAACTTCAACGGCGTCGCGCAGATCACACGCGGCGGCTCGGTGATCTATCAATACGCCGAGGGAAACGACGATAACGGAAATCCGCTGACAATAGACGCGTCCATGCCCGTAGGCTCGGTCTCAAAGCAGTTCTGCGCGGCTGCCGTCATGCTTCTTTGCGAAAATAACCTGCTCAGCGTGGACGACAAGCTCGATAAGTATTATCCCGATTACAAATACGGCGACAAGATCACGATCAAAAACCTGCTCAACATGAGCTCGGGCATCCCGAGCTATTACATGGCGATCATCAGAGGGGATATGCTCAGCGCGAACGAGGAGGAAAATGTAAAAACGATCAAGGACGCCATTTTCGGCGAGGAGCTCGACTTCGATCCCGGCAACGGCTACGATTACTCAAACTCCAACTACTTCCTGCTTGCAGATATCGTCGAGCAGGTGAGCAAAACGAGCTATCACGATTATATCAGGAAAAGCTTCCTCGAGCCTTTGCAGATGAAGAACACCGGTTTTGTTGAAGAGATATCGGGCGGTTATGAATGGACTTCCGCGCTCTCCAAAACCGAGGTGATGGACGAGACCGCTTGCCCGGGCTTTGTGAAGGGAGCGGGCGATATCGTAACCAACGCCGAGGATATGGATAAGTGGATGCACGGACTCAGCGGCGGAACGGTGATCTCCTCCGATTCCCTCCGTCAGATGACGGAGACAATCAACCCCGACAGCGCGGAGGATTACGGCTACGGTCTTTTCCACATGCCCTATGACGGCGTCGGTCACACCGGTCAGATCCCGCCCCACTTCGGCGCGGTCGATTATTTCAACACCACCGACGATGTTTATCTGTTTGCCGCAGCAAATACCCCGCCGGGAATGTCGTTCGTGGAGCAGCTGCCCGAGGCTCTGCTAAGCATTTTGCTCGGAGATGAGGAATAATTTTTTGTTTCATTAAAAAGCTTTGACATTTGCAGCGTTAAATTCCGCAAAACCGCGTTGTCGCCCTTGTTCCGCGGGATTTTCCTCTTATAAATCTGTTGAAGAATACTTCGAAAGCAAAATATAAATCAAGGAGCTGTCGCGTCATCATTGAGCGGCAGCTCCTTTTTGCATAGTTGGGAAACAAAGAAGAGAAATCCTCGCCGCCTCGCGGCATGGGGATTTAGTATTAGCATTAAATATCGGCGCAGTAATCCCAATCGGGGATATATTCCGTCTTGGCGGAGGACAGCTCCTGCGTAAAGCCGTCCATTCCGAGCTCAAAAAGCTCGCGCTTTACCTTGTCATACTCGCGCCTCGTTATCGTCCTGCCCAGCTTAGGATCGTCCTTTGCCTCGCCCCAGGGGACGTACTGGCACATCAGGCTGACCATAATCTGATCGTTGAAGGTCTTATGGAGCAGGCGCAGGCAGTCGATGCTGTTTCTCGTATGGGCGGGCAGGATCAGGTGGCGCACGAGAACGCCCTTTGTCATCATGCCCTCGCTGTCAAACCCGGGACTGCCGACCTGGAAGAGCATTTCCTTGATCGAGGCAAGAGCGGTATCCACGTAATTCGGCGTTTTTGAGAGCTTTGCGGCGAGAGCGTCGTCCGAGTATTTGAAGTCGGGCAGATAGATATCGACAAGCCCCTTGAGCATGGTGAGGATAGCGGGCGAGGTGTAGCCCGAGCAGTTGTAGACCACGGGAAGCTTGGGCTTGTAGATCCTCAGGCTCTCGCGGACAGCTGGCGCGAAATGATCCGCGGTAACAAGATTGATGTTGTGGACGCCGCTTTTTTCCAGCTCCCTGTAGCACTCGGCTAGACCCTTTGGAGTGACCGTCACGCCCTTGTTGAGCGCCGAGATCTCATAGTTCTGGCAGTAAACGCATTTCATCGTACAGCCCGAGAAAAACACCGTGCCGCTTCCGTTTTTACCGCTTATGCACGGCTCCTCTCCGAAGTGCGGCGCGACGCGGGCGACCACCGGAAGGGTTCCCATCCCGCAGAAGCCGTGACCCACCCGCTCGCCGCGCTCAGCGTGGCATTTGCGGGGACAGATATCGCAAATCATCTTATCGCCTCGATTTCATAGCTTGCGGTCCGCGCGAGATTGAAGTCCCCGATCAGACCGTCGCTGACGTAAGCCGTTTTATCCGTCAGCAAAATATACTCAAAGCCGCCGTTTCTTTTGTAGTATTCGGCGGCTTTTTCCTTGCCCATAACAAAGAGCGCGGTGCTCAGAGCGTCGCTCTTCAAGCCGCTTTCGCAGACCACGGTTACGGATTTAACGCCGTTGTCGACGGGATATCCCGTTTTCGGGTCGATGATGTGGCAATAGAGCCTGCCGTCGCTGCCCGTAAAAAACCTTTCGTAGCTGCCGGAGGTCGCGACGACCCTGTCCTCGCACTCCAGGCTGCCCATAAAGTCGGCGGAGTTTTCGGGATCGGCTATGCCCACCGTCCAGCGGCTGCCGTCGGGCTTTTTGCCGCGCGCGTAAACGGTTCCCCCGAGGTTGAGCAGAGCGGAGGCTGTTTTTTCCTCATCGAGGACGGCGCTCAGCCTGTCGGCGAGATATCCCTTCGCGACCGCGCCGAAGTCGATTTTCATGCCCGGGCGCAGCGTTACCAGCTCGCCCTCCGCTTTGACGCTTCGGTAATCGACTCCCTCCAGAAGCGAGGCGATCCTTTCCCGCGAGGGTATTTTGTAATCGCGGCTGATGAAGCCCCATTCCTCGACCAGCGGATATACCGAGATATCCAGCGCGCCGCCGGTGCTCCCGCAGAGCTCGAGAGTCCTTCGGGTGAGGTCGGCGACCTCGCCGTTTTGCAGGCTGCCGTCCTCGTTGAGAGCCCGGACCGCGCTGCTTTTATCGGCGGTCGAGAGCAGCGCGTCGAGGCGCTCGGTCTCCGCGCGGATCTTCAGGGAGGCGCTTTCGCCGTTATCGGAAAAGAGCTTTACGCGCATAAAGGTATCCATCGCCTCGAAGCTCAGCTCAGTACTCTGCGCGGCGCAGCCCGAAAGAATAATAACCCCGCAAAAGAGCAGGGCTATTGTTATTTTTATCAGGCGGGGAGTCATACGCTCCCGCCGCGTTTTGCTTTTTGTTTTCATTGTATCAGCTCTTTTTCCAGGTTGCGGGGAGGAGCACCAGGATTATCGGATAAAGCTCAAGTCTGCCCGCGAGCATATCGAACATCAGCACGCATTTCGAGAGCAGGCTCATTCCCGCGTAGTTGCCTACGGGACCTACCAGCGAAAGACCGGGGCCGGTATTGTTCAGGGTGGCGGCGACCGAGGTAAAGCTCGTAAGAAAGTCGAGGTTTTCGATCGACACCAGCAGGAAGCTCACGATGAATACGGCGATATAAACGATAAGATATACCGTCGTGCTGCGCATAACGCTGTGATCTACGGGCTTGTTGTCCATCTTTACGGCGTGGACCTTGTTGGGATGGACAAGCAGGTTGAATTCCTTGCGCATTTCCTTGAAGAGCAGGACGATGCGCGATATCTTGAAGCCGCCGCCGGTGCTGCCCGCGTTGGCTCCGATAAAGGTGATGACCAGAATGACCGCCTTGGCTATCATCGGCCAGTGGTTTACGTCGCCGATGCCGAAGCCCGTGGTCGTGATGATGGAGGAGACGTAGAAAAAGCTCTGATGGAAGGCGTCGTAAACGCTCGGATAGAGCGGGATGATGCTGAAGCCGATGATAAGGGTGGAAACGACGATGATGCCGAGGTACCATCTCAGCTCCTCGATCTTGAACGCCTGCTTGAATTTGCGGGCGATCAGAAGGATATAAAAGGAGAAGTTGACGCCGAAGAGCATCATAAATACGCCGATAACGGTTTGCAGATAGTAGGAGTGGTAGGCTCCGATATTGTCGTTGTGAACGCCGAAGCCGCCTGTGCCCGCCGTCGCGAAGCTGATATTGATCGCGTCAAAGACGCCCATGCCGCCGAAGAGCAGCAGGATAAACTCGGTGAAGGTGAGTCCGAAGTAGATGCCGTAGAGGATGGCGGCGTACTGGCGCATGTGCGGGACAGCCTTGCCGATGATCGGACCCGGGCTCTCGCCGCGCAGCAGGTGGATATTCTGCTGACCGCCCAGCTTTGGGATCAGCGCGAGCAGAAAGACGATAACGCCCATGCCGCCCAGCCAGTGCATCAGGCTGCGCCACATCAGCATTCCGTGGCTGATGCTCTCAACGTCCGTGAGGATCGTGGCTCCGGTCGTGGTGAAGCCCGAAACGGTCTCAAAGAGAGCGTCGGCAAAGTCGGGGATCTCCCCGCTCAGCCAGAAGGGCATACAGCCCACCAGCGAGAGCACCACCCAGCTCAGCGCCGTGGCGGAAAAGCCCGCTTTTTGGTAGAGCACCATTTTTTTCGGCTTTTTAACGGTGACGGCAAGAACTCCGAGTCCTGCGCTCACCGCGCCCGTAAGCAGAAAGAACAAACCCTCGTGCTCTCTGTAGATCAGCGAGGTCAGGGTGCAGATCTGCATCGCCGTGCCTTCAACGATCATGACCCAGCCCAGAATATAAACTATTATTCGCTTATTCATGTCTTAACGCCTGCTCAGAATATCGTCAAGGTCAGAAAGACCCTTGTGCTTGGTTATTACAACGACCGAATCGCCCTCGTAGATGCAGTCGCTTCCCACGGGGAGTATTATCTTTCCCCTGCGGGAGATGCAGATAACCTGCAGGTCGTTTTTGAGGTTGAGATCCATCAGCCTTGTTCCGAGGATCCTCGAGCTCGAGCGCGCCCTGAATTCCAGAGCCTCAACCTTGCCCTCGTTGAGGCGGTAGAGGGTCTCGACGTTGCTTCCGAAGGAGTTCTGCATCGCCCTGATATAGCGCGCGATATACTCGCCCGCGATTTTTTTCGG
Organism: uncultured Ruminococcus sp.; assembly: GCA_902774325.1. Lineage (GTDB taxonomy): Bacteria > Bacillota > Clostridia > Oscillospirales > Acutalibacteraceae > Ruminococcoides. The sequence goes on along the minus strand of CACYIC010000041.1, from coordinate 12,825 downwards.
GTTGATAACAAATTCAAGGTTGAGTTGGTTGATGATATTGTCAAAATATTCGTTGTTGACCTTTGTAATGACCTTTGCCCTTGAAACGCCCTTGCTGTAAAGGGAGATAAGGATGTTTTCCTCGTCGTAGTCCATCAGCGCCACGACTCCGTCGACGTGCTCTATGCCCTCGCTGAGAAGCAGATCCTGATCCATGCAGTCGCCGCGGATTATGGTCGCGTCGTGAAGCGCCTCCGAAAGCTCGGCGCAGCGCTCGGGGTTGCGCTCGATGATCTTGACGTTAGCGCCCGCCTTCATCAGCCTTTTCGCGAGGTAGTAGGAGGTCTTGCTGCCGCCGAGGATGATCACATCGCGGCATTTTCCGATATTGACGTTGATTTTTCTGAAAAACTTTTCGGCGATATCCGACCTCGCGAGTATCGAGATCTTGTCGCCCGCGCGGATAACAAAGTCTCCGTTGGGGATGAAAATCTCGTCGCCGCGCTCGACGATGCATATCCTGACCTTGCCCTTAAGGATATCGATGCGGCTGATCGCCTTGTCGACTATCGAGGAATCCTCGGAGATCATGACCTTTATCAGCTCCGCGGCTCCGCGCGAAAAGCTGTCGACCTCGAGCGAGCCGGAAAATCTAAGGAGCTGGCTGATCTCGTTAGCGGCGGTCTGTTCGGGATTGATAGAGGTCGAAAGACCGAGCAGATCCTTGACGCGGTGCAGGTCGTTTGTGTATTCGGGCTTGCGCACACGAGCGATGGTGTGCTTCGCGCCGATGGTCTTTGCCATCAGGCAGGTGTAGAGATTCACCTCGTCGCGGGCGGTCGCGGCAATGACCAGATCGGCGGTTTCCGCCTCAGCCTCGCTGAGAGTGCCGTATTCCACGCCGTTGCCCTCGATGCCCATTACATCAAGAGATTCCGACAGTTTGCTGACAGCCTGCCGCCTGACGTCAATGACGGTTATATTGTGTCCCTCGGAGTTAAGTTCGTTGGCAATGGAAGAACCCACCTTGCCGCATCCGACAATAACTATTTTCATAATCGCTCCTCGCAAAGCTGAAAAAAGATAGGCAACACCGCACAATTCGCGGTGCGAGCCTTGCCTTTCGTTGTTCCGTCAGACTGCCGAAAAAACTCGGCAACGCGTCAGCCTTACCTCAGTTTATTTGTGCGCTCTGACAAAAAATCTTACTTAGCAATCCGCACGCCTGAATTATGCGGTATTGCCTATATCAGGGTGGATTTTGCAACCCCCCTTTGAGCTAAAAAATATATTACACCAAATAAGATAAAAAATCAATATTATTTATGAAATTTGTCGTATAAGTATTTGAATTTGGGGAGATTTGTGATATACTAGGCTCAGGGCGGCGCCGCTTGATCCTCTGCCGGTATCAAGCGGTTTCGCGCAACGGAAAAAAGCGAGTTTTAAATGCGCGAACGCGAAAAAGGAGGCGGCTATGCTTTTTATTGAATATCCCCCCTGCTCAACCTGCAGGAAGGCAAAAAAATGGCTCGACGAGCGCGATATAGCTCACACCGACCGACATATCAGGGACGATAAGCCCACTCTTGAGGAGCTCGGGCTCTGGTATCGTCTGAGCGGCTTGCCTTTGAAGCGCTTCTTCAATACGAGCGGAACGCTCTACAAGAGCCTCGGGCTAAAGGATAAGCTGCCCTCTATGAGCGAGGACGAGCAATTGAAGCTGCTTTCCACGGACGGTATGCTTGTCAAACGCCCCATCGTCATCGACGGCGAAAGGGTTCTCGTCGGCTTCAAAGAAAAGGAATGGCTCGGATTTTTCGGTATCGAGGAGGAAAAGGGATGAAACGCAGGGATTATATTTCTTGGGAAGAATATTTCATGGGAGTAGCGGTGCTTGCCGCAAAGCGCAGCAAGGATCCGAACACCCAGGTGGGAGCCTGCATCGTCGACTCGAACAATATCATTCTCTCGACAGGCTACAACGGCTTCCCCTATGGCTGCTCCGACGACGTCTACCCCTGGGCGCGCGAGGGCGCCGAAACCAAGTACAACTACGTCGTCCACGCCGAGCTCAACGCGATCCTCAATGCTCGAGGCAAGGATCTCAAGGGCGCGAGGCTGTACGTCGACCTGTTCCCCTGCAACGAGTGCGCCAAGGCGATCATCCAGTCGGGCATTGCCGAGGTGATCTACCTCTACAACAAGTATGAGGATTCCGAGGCGACCAAGGCGTCCACCCGAATGCTGACCTCGGCGGGCGTTAAGCTCAGGCAGCTCACCCCTCGCAAGGACAAGATCGTTCTCGATTTCAGGAGCAATGAGTGATGGAAAAATCTCGGCTCGACAAGCAGTTTGATTTCTGCCTCGAGGCAGACAAGGAAAAGCGGATAATCCGCCGTACTCTCAAATCGGACTGCGTCAATTACGAAAACGACGCCGAGCACGCCTGGCACGCCGCGCTGATGTGCGTGCTGCTCAGCGAGTATTCAAACGAGGAAATAGACGTGCTGAAAACCGTGACCATGATCCTGATACATGATATTGTGGAGATCGACGCGGGTGACACCTACGCCTACGACGAAGAGGGAAAGCTCAGTCAGCGCGAGCGCGAGTTAAAGGCGGCGGACAGGCTTTTCGGCATTCTCCCCGAGGATCAGAGCCGAAAGCTCAGGGCGCTGTGGGAGGAGTTTGAGGCAGGCGAGAGCAGCGAGGCGAGATTTGCCCGAGCGATGGACAATATCCAGCCCGCCATGCTCAACAACGCCACCGACGGCAGGGAATGGGCGAGCCGGGGAGTACGGCTCAGCCAGATACTTGAGCGCAACGAGATCACCCCAAAGGGCTCAAAGCGCCTCTGGGACTACCAGCTGAACAATTTCCTGCTTCCAAACGTCGAGAAAAAGCGGATAAAAAACGAGGAATAACGGATGATTGCCGCGCGATTTAGTCTGGAACGGCATCTCCTGTTTCCAAATTGAAAATTGAAAAGGGAAAATTAATACTAACTCAAATAAAAAATAGACAATCTTTGCGGTCTATTTTCCGCAATACTTCGTTGTCGTCCTTGCAAGGCGCCAGCCTTGCGGCGTACTTCGCCTCGTCTTGCGAAAAATATCCTCGCAAATCTTTGTCCACTTTTTATCTGAGATTAGTATAAGTCGGGCAGACAGGTTTACTTATGATATACCTTTCATTCCCGACTCTATTTTTTTGCAACGTGCTGGAAAATCAGTATCAGTTTGGGAAAACGCCTGATATTGGAGATGCCGCCTTCGACCAAACGCGCAGCAGTACAAATACGGTCGGGCATGAAGGGTTCATCATAAAGCAAACCCATATTCCCGACCGCAATTATTCATTATTCATTATTCTTTATTCATTGTTCTTTCCTTCCGCCCCTTAACTCAACTCTGAACAAACACATTAAAATGCCCCCTTGCGTCCGGGGATGTTTTGTGGTATACTACAAATTGGACATTTATACGGAAACAGGTGTAGCAATGAGCAGAACCAGAACCGTGGTCAAGGTGGGGACCTCCACTCTGACCTACGAGAACGGAAAGATAAACTACCGTCGTATAGAAGCGCTTTGCAAGGTGATCTCGGATCTTCACAACAGCGGCGAGGACATTCTTTTGGTTTCGTCGGGCGCGATAGGCGTCGGAATGGGCAAAACGGGCTTGTCCCGCCGTCCCGAGGAAAACAAGAAAAAGCAGGCGCTGGCTGCTATCGGACAGTGCGAGCTGATGTTCATGTACGACAAGCTTTTCGGAGAATACAATCACAACGTAGCTCAGATCCTTTTGACCGCCGACGCGGTCGAGACCGAGCGAAAGAGGATAAACGTGGAAAATACGATCGACGCCCTTCTCGAGATGGATATCATACCCATCATCAACGAGAACGACACGGTGGCTATCGATGAGCTCGAGGGCAACAAGATCGGCGACAACGATATGCTCTCGGCGATCGTGGCGCGCATATCCGGCGCGGACAGGCTCATCATCCTGACGGATATCGACGGGCTTTTTGACTCAAACCCGCAGACCAATCCCGAGGCGAGAAAGATAGACAGGGTCGAGGTCATCAACCGCGCGATCTTCAATATGGCGGAGGGCACCGGCTCAAACCGAGGCACCGGCGGAATGGTGACAAAGCTGTACGCCGCCGACTACGCGACAAAGCGCGGAACCGAGGTCCACATCGTGAACGGAAACGACCCGCGCGTACTTTATGAGGTGTTCGAGGGGAAATTCCCCGGCACCGTATTTGTCAGACAGGAGTGATTTTTATGACAACGCTTGAAATCATGGGCGCGAACGCCAAGGCAGCCGCAAGGGTGCTTATGACCGCGGGCTCAAAAAAGGATGAGGCGCTTTTCGCGATAGCAAAAGCCCTTCGCGACAACGCTCAGACCATTATCGACGCAAATAAAATCGACCTCAAAAACGGCAGAGAGGCGGGACTTACCGAATCGCTGCTCGACAGACTCAGTCTTGACGAGGGCAGGATAGAGGGCATGGCAAAGGGAGTTGAGGACGTTGCCGCCCTTCCCGATCCGACAGGCAGGATCCTCGAGGGCAGAACCCTGAAAAACGGTCTTAAAATCGAAAAAGTGACCGTTCCCATGGGCGTTATCGGTATTATTTATGAGGCCCGTCCGAACGTCACCTCCGACGCGGCGGCGCTCTGTCTCAAGGCGGGCAGCGCGGTGATCCTGCGCGGCGGCAAGGAGGCTATCAACTCCAACAAGGCGATCGCCGAGGTCATGAGGGACGCGCTTGAGCAGGCAGGTCTGCCCCGCGACTGCGTGGCGCTTGTGGGCGATACCACGCGCCGGAGCGCGACCGAGCTCATGCAGCTCTCAGATTACCTCGACGTGCTCATCCCCAGAGGCGGCGCCGGCTTGATAAAGAGCGTTGTAGAGAACGCCAAGGTACCCGTCATCGAAACAGGCGTGGGCAACTGCCACGCCTATATCGACGAGAGCGCGGATATAGATATGGCGAAAAATATCGTTTTCAACGCCAAGACCTCGCGCCCCTCGGTCTGCAACGCGCTCGAGACCCTTCTTGTCCACAGCGCGATCGCGGATAAAGCCCTTCCCGCGATCAAGGCGGAGCTCGATAAAAAGAACGTCGAGATCCACGGCTGCGAGCGCACCGCCGAGATCCTCGGAGACTGCGTGGTTCCCGCGACCGAGGACGATTATAAATACGAATTTTTGGATTACATCATCGCGGTCAAGGTCGTTGACAGCCTTGAACAAGCCCTTGAGCATATTTCAAAGTACAGCACAGGTCACAGCGAATGCATAGTGACAAGCGACCTCGCCGCCGCGAATACCTTCACTGCCCGCGTTGATTCGGCGGCGGTGTACGTCAACGCTTCGACCCGCTTCACCGACGGCGGAGAGTTCGGGCTCGGCGCCGAGATCGGCATTTCTACCCAGAAGCTCCACGCCCGCGGTCCCATGGGACTCAACGAGCTGACCAGCAGCAAGTTCATCATCACCGGTAACGGACAGATCCGCTAACTCAGGAGATAAAGCAGAGTCATCACCGCCTCGCCGCTGTTTTCCTCGCCCATGAGCAGGAGCAGCAGAATGAGGATAACGGTGTTTTCCCGGTCGTGAAAGAGCAGGTTGAGAATATTTCCCGACGAGGGCGCCGTCTTGATCGCGGGCTTTTCCGCGATTTCGGGTTCGGCGGTGCTTTCCGCTTGTGCCTCCGCGATCGGTTTTTCCCCGGCTTTCGAGGCGCGCTCCGCAGTCGTTCTGCGGCCGCGGTCGCCGTTAGGCCGCGCGTGATTGAGCTGGCGCGCCCTCGCGAACGCTTCTTCCTCAAAGCTTGCCATGTCTGCCTCCTGTGAGATAATGAATAATGAATGATGAATAATGAATAATTGCGGTCGAGCAGACAGGTTTGCTTATGATATACCTTTCGTTCCCGACTCTATTTGTATTGCGGCGGACTTGAAAAATGCGGCGGTTGCCTCGATTCCGTTTGGAAAAACGTATGATACAGGAGATGTCGTTCTCGACCAAACCCGCAGCATTACAACTCGGAGCGGAGCGACCATAGATTTTCCAATTTCAAATTTCAATTTTCAATTCAAAAACAGTCAAACGTATGATACAAGAGATGTCGTTCTCGACCAAACCCGCAGCATTACAACTCGGAGCGAAGCGACCATAAATTTTCCATTTTCAAATTTCAATTTTCAATTCAAAAACAGGCAAACGCATGATATAGGAGATGTCGTTCTCGACTAAACCCGCAGCATTACAACTCGGAGCGAAGCGACCATATATTTTCCATTTTCAAATTTCAATTTTCAATTCAAAAACAGTCAAACGCATGATACAGGAGAAGTCGTTCTCGACCAAACCCGCAGCATTACAACTCGGAGCGAAGCGACCATTAATTATTCATTATTCTTTATTCACTATTCTTTATTCATTACTTCAGTATCCCGCTGTCCTTGATGAGGGGGATCAGCCTTGCGAATTTGATTATTTGTGACGCGCGGTCGAGCTTTCGGCGCTTTTCTTCTCCCAGAAACGGGCGCAGAGCTGTCAGCAGCCTGCTCACCTCGTCGTCGCCTGAGCCATTGAGCAGCGGAGCGAGTGAGGCGAGCGACGACAAGCCCTGAACCGAGAGAGCGTTTTCGCTTTTCTTCTCCTCCCTCGGAGCGGAGCCTGTAAGCCCCAGCTGTTCGCCGAGGCTCTGTACCTGCTTCAACGCGTCGGGATCGCTGAGAATACGGTTTATCTGATCCTGGATATCAGCCAAAATATCGCCCGCTTTTACTCGTTTTCATTCAAAAGCTTTATGAGCCTTTGCGCCTGCGGAGAGCTGAGCACCTGCTTCATCTTGTCGGGATCGCCCAGCAGCTCCTCTATCCGCTCTCTGTCGCCTGACTGCGCCTGAGAGAGCAGAGCTTCGTAGTCGCCGCTCTTGGCGGCGCTTATATCTGAAGGCTTCAGATTCAGCTTTTTGGAAAGCTGTGAAATCAGCTTGCTTTGATTATCGGACATTTATAACACCTCACCACATTTTATGTGTGAGATCTCTTTTTAGAACGGAGATATTTATGAGAATTCTGGTTTTTTCGGATACTCACGGCGACTGGCACACCATGCGCAGGGTTCTGCTTTCGAATAAAAACGTCGATACGGTTATACACTGCGGCGACGGCGCCGACGAGATCGACGAATTCAGGATGGCGTTTCCCGAGAAGAAGCTGATCGCCGTGCGCGGCAACTGCGACTGGACGAGCACGCTTCCGGTCGAAGAGCTTTGCGAGATCGGCGGAAAGAAGATCTTCGTCACCCACGGTCACACATATCAGGCTAAATTCACCATTTACAACCTTGTCTGCGCCGCCCGCGAAAAGGGTGCGGATATCCTGCTCTTCGGTCATACCCACAACGCCTTGACGGATTACAGCGACGGGCTTTACATCATGAATCCCGGCTCCTGTCACGGCTACTACGCCACCTACGGCTATATTGACATCACTGACAAGGGCGATATCGTCACAAACGCGGTAAAGGTGATCTGATGAATTTATGCGGATTTGAATTCGACAGCGGTACCGTCGGCGTTCTCAATGAGATCGAGCGCTCGGGAAAGCTGCCTCACGCGCTGATCCTCGAGGGAGAAAACGCGACCGTTTCAAGCCTCGCGGTTCTTCTTTCGGCATTTGCGGTCTGCGAGAGCGGCAAAAAGCCCTGCGGAGCCTGCAAGCAGTGCCTGACCGCGCTGCAAAGGAACCACGCCGATATTATTTGGGTGAAGCCGGATACGCGCAAGGGCAGGACGAGCGACACTTATTCGATAGAGCAGGCTCGGGAGCTGGTGACGGACGCCGCGATAAAGCCTAACAGCGGAAGCGCAAAGGTTTATATTTTTGAGGACTGCGACAGAAGGATGAGCGAGCTGGTGCAGAATACGCTTCTCAAGACCATCGAGGAGCCGCCGCCCGGCGTCTGCTTCTTTCTGCTTTGCTCGAGCGCCCTCTCGTTTCTTTCGACCGTTCGCTCAAGGTGCCGCCTCATAAAAACGGGCGGGGACAGGCAGTATTCGGAGGAGACGATCGAAAGCGCCGAAAAAATCGCCGCGGGAATAATCTCGCTGCGCGGCTACGAGCTCATGCTCTCGCTCAAGGCTGTTGAGGACAAGAAGCGGCAGCTCGATATAATCGAGGCGCTCGAGAGGATATTGAGAGATTCGCTCATGCTCAGCATGGGAGCGAGGGCTTCACGGGACAGCGACGCCATTCGCGCCCTGTCGCGCAAGCTGACAATAAAAAAGCTGATCGAAATGATCGGGCTGTGCGCCGAGGCAAGAGAAAAAATCGGCGCGAATGTAAACTCAAAGCTGCTCGCCACCTGGCTGTGCGGCGAATTCAGGAGGATTTCATGGCAGAGGTAATCGGAGTAAGGTTCAAGGAAGTCGGAAAGATCTACTACTTTGATCCGCTCAAAAATAAATTGAAGAACGGCGACAAGGTGATCGTTGAAACCGCGCGCGGACTTGAGTGCGGCGAGGTCGCGATGCCGAACAAGAAGATCAGCGACGAGGAGATAACCCATCCTCTCAAGCCGCTTATCCGTAAGGCGACGGAAAGCGATCTGAACAGGGTCGCCGAAAATCGTCTTAAGGAGGTCGAGGCGCACAGGATCTGCGAGCAGAAGATCGCGGCTCACGGCTTGAAGATGAAGCTTGTGAATGTTGAGTACACCTTCGATAACAGCAAGATCATCTTTTACTTCACCGCGGACGGCAGGGTGGATTTCCGCGCCCTCGTCAAGGATCTTGCTTCTGTTTTCCGCACCAGGATCGAGCTCAGGCAGATCGGCGTGCGCGACGAGGCGAAGATGATCGGAGGACTCGGTATCTGCGGCAGACCCTTCTGCTGCAACCGCTTCATGGGCGAGTTCCAGCCCGTCAGCATCCGAATGGCAAAGGAGCAGGGCTTGTCGCTTTCGCCCACCAAGATCTCGGGCGTGTGCGGCAGACTCATGTGCTGCCTCAAATATGAGCAGGAGGCATATACCGACCTGCTGCGCCGCACTCCCAAGGTCGGCGCGATCGTGAATACCCCCGAGGGCAGGGGACTTGTGGTCGACAACAACCTCATTTCCGGTATTCTCATGGTAAAGCTGGACAATGCCCCCGCCGACGTCGGTTCCAAGCAATTCAAGGTCAAGCAGTGCAGGCTGATAAAGGACGGCTACATCAAGGTCGATAAAAAGGAGCTCGAGAAGCTCGGAAATCTCGAATGACCGCCGCTCACCGGCTGAAAGAAAATCAGTTAGCGGCTGCTAATTTTGCATTATATCACTTGAATTTTCCACCGATTGTGTTAAAATGATGATAGAAATCTAAACAAGGAGGTGGACAAATAAATGGCTTATGTAATTACAGATGAGTGCATCATGTGCGGCGCCTGCGCTGACGAGTGCCCCTGCTCCGCTATTTCCGAGGGCGACGGCAAGTACGTTATCGACGCTGACACTTGCGTAGACTGCGGTTCCTGTGCTGATGTTTGCCCCGTAGGAGCACCTGTAGAGGGTTGATCCCGTATCTATTAAAGTAACCGAAACGGTGAGGTTTTTCCTCGCCGTTTTTGTTTTCTTTTCGGATTGACAACAGAGTAATAATTTTATATTATTGAGATGGTAACTACCGCTATGATAACTATAACCTGACGACAGGATAAACGAAAGACCGAAGGGCGGAGGGACTGCCCGACGGAACAGAATCAGCGAGAAAGGGGAATCCGGAAAATGGATGAATTATATTACAGGGAAGCGCTGAAGCTTGCCCAGAAGGATTACCGCGCCTGCGTCGGCAAGGGCGTTTCGCCCTGCCTTCCGGTGCTGGACGACTTTGTTTCGGCTAAGAATATCGCCTCGCAGGTAGATCTGGGGATCGTTCAGGTCCCCGCGGAGCTCATCGTAGGAACCAAGACCCGAGGCAGGATGAACGCCTTCTCCTCGAACTTCATGCCGATCCTGGAGGAGGGCACGGAATTCGCGGACAAGTGGGAGAGGCTTTGTCAGGCGCACGTGACAGAAGGCATACGCGACCCGATCAAGGCTTATGAATATATGAACCGCTTCTATGTCGAGGAGGGCAACAAGCGCGTGAGCGTGCTCAAGTTCTTCGACGCTCTCACCATAACCGCCAGGGTGATCAGGATCCTGCCGACAGGCGACGACGAGGAGACCGAGCTCTACTACGAGTTTGTCGATTTTTACAAGCTCAGCAAGGTCAATTTCATCGAGTTCAGCAAGAAGGGCAGCTATCTCGAGCTGCAAAAGCTGCTGGGCAAGGAGCCGGCGGAGGAGTGGACGGATGACGACCGCAACGCCTTTGCTGCGGCGTACTATTATTTCAAGAAGGCGTATATTTCGAGCGGCGGAGCCAAGCTGCAGTCGACCGTCGGCGACGCGATGCTCACCTATATGGAGGTCTACGGCTATCCGGAGCTGTCGGTGACGGATACCGCCGATATCAAGAAGAATCTCAGCAGGATGTGGGAGGAGGTCAAGCTCAGGGAGAACGAGGAGCCGATCGACCTCAAGCCCGACCCGCCCGAGGAGAAGCGTCAGAGCGTGCTCTCGAAGGTGCTCTCCGTGACCGCGCCCTCGGTGATGAAGGTCGCCTTTGTCCACGACGGCTCGCCCGAGCGCTCCGGCTGGATCCACGACCACGAAAAGGGCAGGAAGTATATCGACCGCATTTTTGAGAGCAAGATAGAAACTCAGGCGTATCTAAACGCGATGGAGGGCGACGACCCGCTCAACGTCATAGAGGAAGCTGTCGAATGGGGCGCTCAGGTAATCTTCACGACCTCGCCCAGACTCACCAAGGCGAGCCTCAGAGCGGCGGTCGATCACCCCGATATCATAATAATGAACTGCTCGCTCAACAAATCGCACCGCTATATCATTTCCTACTATACCAGGATGTACGAGGTCAAATTCATCCTCGGAGCGATCGCGGGCGCGCTGACCGAGAGCGGCAAGCTGGGCTACGTCTGCGACTATCCGATATACGGTCAGATAGCGGGCATCAACGCCTTCGCGCTCGGAGCTCAGATGGCTAATCCGCGCGCCAAGGTATATCTCGAATGGTCTGCGGTGAACGGAGCCGAGGCAGCTACCCAGGCGCTCGCCGACCGTGATATCCATATCATTTCAACTCAGGATACCGCACGCTTCCGCGAGGACAACCGCTCCAGCTTCGGACTCTCATATATCAACGGCGACAAAAAGGAGCTGATCGCGAATCCTGTCTGGAAGTGGGGCGTTTACTACGAGCAGCTTATGCGAAGAGTGCTCAACAAAACTATCCAGTCCGAGTACGAGAGCAGCGGCAAGGCGATAAACTATTACTGGGGAATGTCCGCGGGCGTCGCCGATATCCGTTACACGCCGAACCTGCCGCGTCCCTCAAAGCGCTTTGCCGACTTCCTCAAGGACGGTATAGTTCATAATGTCTGCACGCCGTTTTTGACTCCGCTTTATACGGTCGACGGCGATGTGATGGGCGAGGGTCAAAAGGCGCTCAGCTTCGACCAGATCATAAATATGGACTACCTCGTTGAGAACGTTGTGGGAACGATCCCGCAGTACGAGGAGCTGACTCCGATGGGAAAGGCTACGGTAGACACCGCAGGCGTTGAGAGCGCCCAGAGCACCGCGCACAACGCGGAGGATGAAAGAAGCGAGGAGGCTGAGGCGAACAATGCGGGTGAACAAGAATGAAAATTCTTGCGGTTTCCGATGTTGAGTCAAAGTATCTTTATGATTTTTATACCCCGGGAATGCTCGACGATGTTGATCTGATCGTCGCCTGCGGCGATCTGACCGTTGAGTACCTGGAATTTCTGGTCACCATGTCCAACAAGCCGCTGGTCTATGTTCACGGCAATCATGACGACAATTATTGCCGCGAGCCGGAGGGCTGTATCTGTATCGACGACAGATTTTTCGAGTACAAGGGCGTGCGCTTTGTCGGCTTCGGCGGTTCCTACCAATACAAGGAAGGAAAATATATGTACTCCGAGCGCCGCATGCACCTGAGGATCCTCCGCCTGAAAATGAAGATCAGGCATCACAAGGGCTTTGATGTGCTTGTGACCCACGCGCCCGCGCGCCATCTGAATGATTTCGATAACCTCACTCACAGGGGCTTCGAGTGCTTTAACAGGCTTTTGGAGCGCTATCATCCCAAGCTCTTTATCCACGGTCATGTGCATACGAATTACGGGCGCATTCCGCGCAGAATGGAGCACGAGGGCACGGTAATAATCAACGCCACGGATCACTATTTTTTGGAAATTTAATTGGTTATTATACTATTTTCAATTAAATGACTTAAAAACAGGTTAGCGGTAAATTCCATATAACTGCGTTGTCGTGGTATTAAACAAGTCCCAATAATAAAAATAACTCAAATCTGAATAATAACGAAATGATCCGGCATAATGTCGGGATTTTTCGGAAAGCAAAAAGCGGCGGCGCTCCCTTTGTCGGGGAACGCCGCCTTTATTTCGGGTTTATTTACTTGATTTATTACCAGAGAGTGGGAACGCCGTTATTCAGCCAGTAGCCGCAGTCAGAGCAGCTTGTGGTGATGTTGCTCGTCTGATTCGCGCCGTTATCGCTGAAGATGATCATGTTGCAGTTCGACGGAATGTCGATCTTGTAGACCTGCTCGCCGTAGTCGTTCTGAGTCTCCCATGTCATTTCCGCGCCTGGCCATCCTATGGGACCGTCGTTGCCGGTCTGCCAGTAGTAGCAGTTCGCGCCGTTCCAGCCGTTGG
>CACYIC010000040.1 GCA_902774325.1 uncultured Ruminococcus sp. | reverse complement strand
AGGAGAACTGTTGGCGCTCACCCCGGCAGACGTAACCGATGACGGCTTATCCATAACCAAAACAGCGTCTTTTAAGAAATCACAAGCCATTATCTCCGAACCAAAGACACCGAAATCGAAGAGAATGGTAACGCTTCCCGATTTCTGCTTGAATGAACTAAACGATTATATAAACAGACTCTATGGGATCCAGCCGGAGGACAGAATATTCGACTATAACTCAAACCAAGCGATAAACAACGTCCTTGCCCGGCACACGGAGAAAGCCGGGGTAAAAAAAATACGTGTTCACGACTTACGTCACTCACACGCATCATTATGTGTTGAAATGGGAATGGATATTTTGTTAATCTCCGAGCGTCTTGGCCACGAGAACATTGAGACCACACTAAAAACATACTCACACTTATACCCCAATAAGCAGCAGATGCTTGCGTCGGAGCTGAACGATAAAGCCCTGGAAACCTTCAAAAATATCAAAAAATAGAGAAATAAGCCCACATTAAGCCCACGGGCAAAAAAACAACCCCCAAAAAGCCGCATAAACACTGGCTTTTTGAGGGTTTTGTTCTTTATTCCCATTCGACCGTGCCCGGAGGCTTGGAGGTGATATCATATACAACTCTGTTGACATGAGATACCTCATTTATGATTCTATTTGAGACCCTGCCCAGGATCTCGTACGGGATCTTTGCCCAATCAGCCGTCATGAAATCATCCGTAGTGACGGCTCTTATGGCTATAAGCTCGCTGTAGGTTCTGGCGTCTCCCATAACTCCTACGGTTTTTACGCCCGGGAGAACCGCGAAAAACTGGCTCATTTCCTTTGAGTAGCCGCATTTATCCATTTCATCGCGCAGGATAGCGTCCGCCTCCTGAAGGATCTTCACGCGCTCGGCGGTAACTTCTCCTATGACGCGCACGCCAAGACCGGGACCCGGGAACGGCTGTCTCCATACGAGCTCATGAGGCAAGCCGAGCTTTTCGCCGACAGCTCTGACCTCATCCTTGAATAAGTCCTTCAAGGGCTCGATGGTGCCCTCAAAATGTATATCCTTGGGCTGCTCGACCTGATTATGGTGAGTCTTAATCTTTGCAGCGTCGCCCTTTCCGCTCTCAATGCGGTCTGGATAGATCGTTCCCTGAGCAAAAAAGCCCGAGCCGTAGCTCTCGCGGATCTTGTTCCAAAAAACATTGTAAAACTCTGTTCCGATCACGTTTCTCTTTTCCTCGGGATCTGTCAAACCTTTCAGCTTTGCAAGGAACTCATCGCCGCAGTTGATGCGCACAAAATTCATATCGAAGAGCTTTGTGAAGGTGCTTTCAACAAAATCGCCCTCATTCTTGCGCATCAAGCCCTGATCGACGAAAACGCAGGTGAGCTGTTTTCCTATCGCCTTGCTGATAAGAGCAGCCGCGACGGAGGAATCAACGCCGCCCGAGAGTCCGAGAACAACGCCCTTATCCCCTACCTGCTCCTTGATCTGAGCGACGGTGGTTTCGATAAAGCTCTCCATTCTCCAATCACCCGCGCATTTGCAGACGTTGTAAAGAAAAGCTCTTATCATCTCCTTGCCGTTTTCGGTATGGTTGACCTCGGGATGGAACTGAACGCCGAAAAAGCCCTTGCTCTCGTCAGCCATAGCCGCTACGGGGCAGTTATCGGTGACAGCGGTGATCTTAAATCCGGCGGGAACCTCGCTTATATAATCCCGATGGCTCATCCACGAAACGCCTTTTTCCGGAAGAGCGTGAAAAAGCGCATTATCTCCCGAATAACGGGTAAGCGTTTTTCCGTACTCGCTCACCGCGTCGTCGGCAGCCGAAATGACCTTGCCGCCGAGCAGATAAGCCATTAGCTGACATCCGTAGCAGATACCCAGGATCGGGATCCCCAAATCAAAGATCTCCGCAGAATAATGCGGCGAGCTTTCATCATAAACGCTGTTAGGTCCTCCTGTGAAAATGATTCCCTTGGGAGCGATCTCCTTTATCTTTTCGATTTTGGTCGTGTACGGAAGGATCTCGCAATATACGTTGCAGTCTCGCACCCTTCTTGCTATAAGTTGATTATACTGACCTCCGAAATCGAGAACGATCACAGTTTCTTTTTGACTCATAGACTCTTTCCTTTCAAGCAATAATACCGCACAGATAATTGTGCGGTATTTTCAGTATCAGCGATATATGATATCTTCTCTTGAGGGACCGTTGGAAACCATTTTTATCGGCACGCCGATCTCTTTTTCGGCGAATTCGATGTACTCGCGGCACTCCTTGGGAAGCTCATCATAGTTTTTGATGCCGGAAACGGAGCATTTCCAGCCCTTTAATTTTTTGAGAACGGGCTTGCATCTCTTGAGCTTTGTCGTGGACGGGAAATAGTCGATAACCTCGCCGTCAAGCTCATAAGCGACGCATACGGGGATCTCGTCAAGATATCCGAGAGCGTCAACAACGGTGAAGGCGACCTGAGTAGCGCCCTGCACCATGCATCCGTAACGGGTCGCGACAAGATCGAGCCAGCCCATACGGCGGGGTCTGCCCGTGGTAGCGCCGTACTCGCCGCCGTCGCCGCCGCGTCTGCGGAGCTCGTCGGCTTCTTCTCCGAAGATCTCGGAGACAAATTCGCCCGCGCCGACAGCGCTTGAATACGCCTTTACAACAGTCACGACCTCTTTGATCTCGTAGGGCGGGATGCCCGCGCCGACAGCGCCGTAACCGGCGATAGTATTTGAAGAGGTGACCATGGGATAGATACCGAAATCGGTATCCTTGAGCGAGCCGAGCTGACCCTCGAGAAGGATATTCTTTCCATCCTTGAGAGCCTTGTGCAGAAATGTGAAGGCGTCGCCGACATAAGGAGCAAGCTGCACCTTGTATTCCATGAGCTTGTCAAAAATCTCCTCCTCCGTGATCTCCGGCTTATTGTAGAGATTTTTGAGGATGGCGTTCTTGATCTCAAGAGCGTGATGGATCTTTGCCTTGAGCGAATCGGGATCATCATAGAGCTCGTTGATCTGGAAGCCTATTTTTGAATATTTATCCGAGTAGAAAGGCGCGATGCCGCTCTTGGTAGAACCAAAGGAATTCTTTCCGAGCCTCTCCTCCTCGTAGCAGTCGAAGTCAACATGATAAGGCATTACGATCTGAGCGCGGTCGGAGATAATGATGTTCGGCTTGGGCACGCCTCTGTCCTCCAGC
The DNA here is from genome assembly GCA_902774325.1 of uncultured Ruminococcus sp. Classification (GTDB taxonomy): domain Bacteria; phylum Bacillota; class Clostridia; order Oscillospirales; family Acutalibacteraceae; genus Ruminococcoides. Next base: position 16,275 of record CACYIC010000040.1, on the reverse strand, counting down.
TCCTTGATCTCCTTTACGAAATTCTCTACGCTGAAGGCGACTCCGTTTCCGATTATGTTGACGATATTCTGATGGAATACGCCCGAGGGGAGCTGATGAAGAGCGAATTTGCCGTAATTGTTGATGATAGTATGACCGGCATTCGATCCTCCCTGAAAACGGATCACTATATCGCTGTCATTAGCGAGAACGTCGGTGATTTTTCCCTTGCCTTCGTCTCCCCAGTTTGCGCCGACGATTGCTTTTACCATGTTGATCTCTCCTTCTTGTGTGAGAAATAACGATTATACGTTGATTTCGGGTTTGTCTGATTCAATATCCTTGTATTTTTCAAGCGTGGGAACAACAAATTCCGCGAGGAAATCCTCGGTCTGTTCCTTGGCTCTGCCTGTATATTTTTCGGGCTGCAAGATAGCCTCGAGCTCCTCGAGCGTAACTCCGAAGGCTTCGTCGGCAGCGATCCTCTGGAGAAGATCGTTCTCTCCGCCCTCTTCCTTGATAACCCTTGAAGCAGCCATGGAATGCACCCTGATCCTCTCATGAAGCTGCTGACGGTCGGCGCCTCTCTTCTTTACGGCGTCCATCATGATATTTTCGGTCGCCATAAAGGGAAGCTCCTTTTTCAGGCGCTGCTCGATAACCTTGGGATAAACCACAAGTCCGTCGGCAACGTTCGCGCAGAGCGCGAGGACTCCGTCAATCGCGAGGAAAGCCTCGGGAACGCTGAGACGCTTGTTCGCCGAATCGTCGAGGGTGCGCTCAAACCACTGAGTCGCGGTTGTGAAATAGCAATTGAGCACGTCTGTCATAACGTAGCGTGAGAGCGAGCCGATACGCTCCGAGCGCATGGGATTGCGCTTATACGCCATTGCGGAGGAACCGATCTGATTCTTCTCAAAGGGCTCCTCAACCTCCTTGAGGTGCTGAAGAAGTCTGATATCATTCGAGAACTTCGCCGCAGACTGCGCGATACCAGCGAGAACATTCAGAAACTGTGAATCGAGCTTTCTGGAATAGGTCTGTCCCGAAACAGGGAAGCAAGCCTTGTAGCCCATTTTTTCTGCTATTTTGCGGTCGAGCTCCTTGCACTTCTCATGGTCGCCGTCAAACAGCTCCAAAAAGCTCGCCTGAGTGCCGGTCGTGCCCTTTGAGCCTAGAAGCTTTGCCTTTGAAAGCTGGTACTCGACGTCCTCGAGATCCATCATAAATTCCTGGATCCAGAGAGTCGCCCTTTTGCCGACGGTTGTAGGCTGAGCAGGCTGGAAGTGAGTAAAGGCAAGCGTGGGCAGAGCCTTGTACTCATCCGCGAATTTTGAAAGATTACGGATCACCGTGATGAGCTTATTTCGGATCAGGCGAAGTCCCTCGGTCATGATGATGATATCGGTGTTGTCGCCGACATAGCAGGAGGTTGCCCCGAGATGGATTATGCCCTTCGCGTTGGGGCACTGAACGCCGTAGGCGTAAACATGAGACATAACGTCGTGGCGAACAAGCTTTTCTCTTTCCTGAGCTACCTCATAGTTGATATCGTCGGCGTGCTGCTTGAGCTCGTCGATCTGCTCGCGGGTCACGGGAAGTCCCAGCTCATGCTCCGCCTCGGCAAGAGCTATCCAAAGTCTTCTCCAGGTTTTGAATTTCTTGTCGGGAGAAAAGATGTATTTCATTTCCTTGCTCGCGTAGCGCGCTGACAAGGGCGATTCGTAGCTGTCCTTTATCATAAGTAACGTCCTTTCGGATTCAACATTTTTTTACAAAATCCATTCCGCCGCGTTCCTTGCCCTCAAGGGTGATATTTGTGATCGAGGCGGGATATTTACCTGTGAAGCAGCCGTGACAGAAACCGACGGGAGCATAGCCGATCATCTCATGGAGAGATCCAACAGGAAGATAACCGAGCGAATCCGCGCCGCTGAGCTGACGTATCTCCTCGATAGAGTGATTGCAAGCGATCAGTTCTCCGCGCGATGGGATATCGGTTCCGTAATAGCACGGCCAAAGGAAGGGCGGCGAGCTTATTCTCATGTGGACTTCCTTTGCTCCCGCTTCTCTGAGCATTGTGACGATGCGGTCTACGGTGGTTCCGCGAACGATGCTGTCGTCGATGATAACCACGCGCTTTCCCTTGATTTTGTCAGCTATAGGATTGAGCTTTATGCGCACGTTCTTCATGCGCTCCTTTTGAGTGGGCTGGATGAAGGTCCTGCCGATATAGCCGTTTTTGACAATAGCCTTTTCGTAAGGGATACCCGATTCCTCGGCATAGCCGATAGCCGCGTCGATCCCCGATTCGGGAACTCCGACTACCATATCGGCGTCAACAGGAAATTCTCTGGCGAGTATCCTTCCCGCCTGCTTTCTCGCCTCATATACGCTTACTCCGTCGATAAAGGAGTCGCTGCGCGCAAAATAGATGTATTCAAAAATACAGATCGAGCGTTCCTTTTCCCCGAAATCGGGCTTTATGCTGTGATAACCGTCTACGTTGGCGATTATTATCTCGCCGGGCTCAACGTCGCGGATAAACTCCGCGCCGCAGGCGTCAAGCGCACTGCTTTCGCTGGCGAAAACGATAGTATTGTTGTACTTTCCGATACAGAGCGGCTTGAAGCCGTGAGGATCGCGGGCTGCAATGATCTTTCGCGGGCTCATAACCAGTAAGGAATAAGCTCCCTTGATTTTGCGCATCGTTTCAACTACCGCTTCCTCAACGCTGTGGCATTTGAGTCTTGCGCGGGCGATCAGATAACAGATAACCTCGGAGTCGATCGTAGTCTGAAAAATCGCGCCCCGCTGCTCAAGCTCGCGGCGTATCTCTACTGCATTTGTGAGATTTCCGTTGTGGGCGACCGCGATAGTACCTTTTACATAACGCATAACAAGCGGCTGCGCGTTTTCCAGCACGGAGCCGCCTGCTGTTGAATATCTGACGTGGGAAATACCCATCTGACCCGTGAGCGAATCAAGTATCTCGTTATTGAAAACCTCGCTCACAAGTCCCATATTCTTATGGTAGTCAATTACGCCCTCGTCTGAAACCGCTATACCGCAGCTCTCCTGACCTCTGTGCTGGAGCGCCAGAAGTCCGTTGTAGCAGGCGTAAGCGGGATCCATAGAGCCGTCGCTGACGATACCGAAGACGCCGCATTCCTCGTGCAGCTCTTCTTTTGAATAATTATCGAAAGAATAACTCAAAATTACACCATCCGATTGATATTCACAGAATCGGTTACTGACCGAGACCTATTCTTTTCATCATCTCGGCATAAGCCTCTTCTACGCCGCCCATATCTCTGCGGAAACGATCCTTGTCAAGCTTCTCCTGAGTGTCCATATCCCAAAAACGGCAGGTATCGGGAGATATCTCGTCAGCGAGAATAATTGTACCGTCGGGAAGTCTGCCGAACTCGATCTTGAAATCGATGAGGTCAACTTTGCACTCCTTAAAGAAATCGACCATAACGGCGTTGATTTTCATTGTATAGTCGGCGATCGTATCAAGCTCTTCCTTTGTTGCCGCGTCGATCGCAATAATCTGGCTGTCGTTGATCATGGGATCGCCGAGAGCGTCGTCCTTGAGGCAGTATTCGAGAGTGGGAGCCTTGAAGGGAGTGCCCTCGGGGACTCCGAAACGCTTGGAGAAGGAACCTGCCGCCTTGTTTCTGACAATTACCTCGAGCGGAACGATCTCAACTCTCTTGAGAACGGTATCTCTGTCGTTGAGCTCCTCGACATAGTCGGTGGGGATACCGTTTTTCTCGAGCAGCTTGAACATGAAGTTGCTCATACGGTTATTGACAACGCCCTTGCCGACGATAGTGCCCTTCTTCTCGCCGTTGAAGGCTGTCGCGTCATCCTTGTAGGATACAACGCAATAAGCGGGGTCATCGGTGGTAAATACCTTTTTTGCTTTTCCTTCGTAGATCAATTCTTTCTTTTCCATAGCTTTTCCTCCATAAATACCAGTTATCCAGTTATATTAAAAACCTATGCAAACTATATTATAGTATAAAATCGGGTTTTTGGCAACTAAAATGAGGGCAAAAGTCAAATTTTATGATTAGAATAAAATATAAGAATAAATCAGCGAAATATTATTTAGTTTTATAAATTATGATGTTTTATTGGAAATATAGGAATGCTTCGACCGCTTATTTTGCAAGCTTCATCAGCAAAACCAAATCTCTCGTATCGACCGAGCCGTCGCCGTTCAGATCGGAAGCGGCAAAATACACCCCCTCGGGTAGTCTTTGCTCGGCAAGCATATTGCCGAGGGCGTTGATATCAGTTGAATTGATCTCCGCAGAACCTCCCAGATCGCCAAAAACCGCGATAGGATAATAAGAACCGCCTATCAGCGCCTTGTACCCTGTTTTGATATCTCCGGAGCTTACAAGGACTCCGTCGGCACTGAAGATATCGCTCGCCGAGGGAAATGCTCTCTTAAAAGCGGCTACCGTCGTCCCCGAAGAGATACCGCGAACTATCCCGTCCTTTATATCGGGAGTATCAAGCGCTCCGCCGCCTTGTTCGCTGTCATTATTCTCCCCATCCGCGGACACGATGCTGCACGAATAATCGTTTTCAAGAACCGCTGCCTTGCCGCCTGATGCCGCGAGCAAAAGCGGAGAAGCAAAGCTTTCGGTCACGCCGTTAACGGTAAGACCTGTATTTGAAAGCGAAAATATGACATCCTCACTGATCGCCGCCTGCTTCTGCTTGAGAACTCTGCGCTTTGAGCCGTCGAGTGAAACCAGCGCGTCATACTTGGAATACAAGTAACCCGCGCCCGCGTTTGTATACTCGAGAGCCTCGTCGAGCTTCAAACAGAAAGTCATATTTCCTTCGCCGATCCTGTAAACGTCTCCTCTTGTGGTTTCCAAATAGGCGTTATCATCATTTGTAAAAAGGCATTTTATATTGCAGTCGGGCGCGTAACGGTAGGTTTGACCTCCGCGTTTTCCCTGAACATAAGAGAATGTCCTGCCGAACAACATCACAAACATCTCGTCGTCAGCCGCGCAAAAGCTCTTGGCGTAAATCCTCTCCCCCGAATACAAAGCCTCGGTGAAGCAGCTTCCGTCGTTCATGTTCATTGACAGACAGCTGTATTGATTTCCCGTTGAGAAAAGCGCGTAAGCGTGGTCGTTATCGTGAGATACCGCTCTAACTGTTCCTCCCGCGTTTACATATCTGATACAATCGTCGGGCAAAACGCGGGCGGAATACAGCATTGAGCCGTCAAAACCGTAAAAATAGGCGGAAGAATCCGTGCTGTAGGCATAGATCCTTCCGCAGTTTCGCAATAATGATAAATCAGGTCTTGAATCTGAGGCAAAGGCGCAGACCGTCCCTGCCGCTGCAAATAATAGCATCAGCAAAGCGGAAATACACCTTTTTAACAAGCCGCTCATCCCCATTCTCACCCTACTGAATATATTTTAACCCATTAATATATACAAAGTCAAGCAAAAACGCAAAATAAAGCAGTATCTTGAGCAATTTATTTTACCACAACGTTTTCTTCACCGATTTGACGCTTCAATTCCCTTATCAGGACTTCATTGAGCGAGACCCACAGGGAACGCGGAGCCTGCATACTCTTTTTTGAATCGCGCAGATAAAAGACTACCGGAACGGAGCCGTCAAAGATATCGAGCAGCCGCCTTGCCTTTTCATAGAGAGGAGAATTGAGATCGTCTATCCTCAAATAAAGCTTTTGAGGCTTGTTGACCGCTACCGGATTTTTTACCTCCAGCTTCAAAACCTTTTGATCAGTTTTTTCGCACTCCTCATTTGTACGCGGCTTTTCTATCGAATTGCAGATTATCTTTGGCTCCTCGTTCTCCTTGTAGTTGAGATTGCCTCTGACGGTTATAACGCTGCCTTCCGTCAGGAGACGCCCGAACTGTTCAAAGGAATTCGGGAAAACAATGATCTCTATCGTTCCGTAGCGATCCTCGGCAGTCACAAAAGCCATGGTCTGATTAGTCTTGGTTATCTGAGTTTTGATCTTGTCGGCTACGCATACTACGGTCACGGTTTTTCCGTCGCCGTAGCGGTCGTCCTCGTTGCTGAGGATCGCGCCGATCCTGTCGGCGCGGATACGTCTTGAAAACTCCGAGTAATCGTCCGCGGGATGACCGCTGAAATACATCCCGGCAGTATCGTTCTCCATCTTAAGAAGCTCGTCGCGGGAGTATTCTTCGACGTCCGGCAGCTCAGGCTCAAAGGCTCCCGCGGCGGCAGGCTCCTCACTGAGATCGAAAAAGGACATCTGACCGTTCATATTATACTTGCTGTCATGGTCGATTCCGTCAAGAACGGTTTTATATACGCTCAAAAGCTGTCTGCGGTTTGCGCCCATAGAATCAAAGGCGCCGCATTTTATAAGGCTTTCTACGGCGCGAGCGTTCATATTTCTGCCGTGCATCCGCTTGCAGAAATCATAGAAGGATGAAAAGGGCTTTTCGGCTCGCTCGGTAACGATCTGCTGAATAAAAGCCTTTCCCAGATTCTTTATCGCGAGAAGCCCGTATCTGATGTTGCCGCCGCTTACGGCAAAATCAAGCCCGCTTTCATTGACGCTCGGAGGCAGAACCTCTATTCCGAGGCGGCGGCAGTCGGTGATATAGGTCGCGAGCTTGTTGCGGTTGTCGAGCACCGAGGAAAGCAGAGCCGCCATATATTCTCTGGGATAATAGCACTTGAGCCATGCAGTTTTATAGCTTATCACCGCGTAGGCTGCCGCGTGGGATTTGTTGAAGGCATAACTGGCAAAGCTCTCCATCTCATTAAAGATCGATTCGGCTACACTTCTGTCCACTCCCCGCCTGAGACAGCCCTCGACAGTCACCCTGCCGTTTTCATCCACAGCTCCGTTGATGAAAACGTCCCGCTCTTTCTCCATAACGTCGTGCTTCTTTTTGCTCATAGCGCGGCGAACGATATCAGCCCTTCCCAGGCTGTAGCCCGCGAGAGTCCTGAGAACCTGCATGACCTGCTCCTGATAAACCATGCAGCCGTAGGTAACATCAAGAATATCCTTGAGTAGAGGATGCTTATAGACGACCTTATCGGGATTGTGCCGACACTCGATATAAGTAGGGATACTCTTCATCGGTCCGGGTCGGTAAAGTGAAACGACGGCTATCAGATCTTCAATGCAGTCGGGCTTGAGCTGCGTCAGGACGTTTCTCATGCCCTGACTCTCAAACTGAAATACGCCGTCGGTATCTCCCCTTGAAAATAGAGCGAAAACCCTCGGATCACGGTCTTGGATCCTGTCAGGCAAATAATTGGGATCGGAGCGTCGGATAAGCTTTTCCGCGTAGTCGATGACAGTCAGATTGCGAAGCCCGAGGAAGTCCATTTTCAGAAGTCCGAGCTCCTCAAGCGTGGTCATGGTGAACTGCGTTACTATATTATCGTCGTTTTTGGAAAGCGGAACATAATCGGACACCGGCTGCTCCGTGATCACGACTCCCGCCGCGTGCATCGAGGTATTGCGGGGCATTCCCTCAACGCTCATGGCGTAATCCAGCAGGGTTTTTACCTGCTCGTCGGTATCTCGGCGCTTTTTCAGCTCCGGGCTAAGCTCTATCGCTTTTTTTATTGTCATATCCTTGTCGAAGGGAACCAGCTTCGCGACCGAATCGACCGAGGCGTAGGTCATGCCCATAACTCTGCCGACGTCCCGAATAGAGCCGCGCGCCGCCATTGTGCCGAAGGTCACGATCTGAGCGACGTGGCTCTCTCCGTATTTTCTGACGACATAATCAATGACCTCGCCGCGCCTCTCCTTGCAGAAATCAATATCAAAATCGGGCATACTCACTCTCTCGGGATTGAGGAAGCGCTCAAAGATCAGGTTGTATTTAATGGGATCGATATCTGTTATTCCGATGCAATATGCGCAGAGCGAGCCCGCGCCGGAGCCTCTGCCGGGACCGACCGGGATCTTTCGGGATTTCGCGTACTGAACAAAATCGTTGACGATCAGGTAGTAATCGACAAAGCCCATTGTACTGATGGTATTTATCTCATATTCAAGCCTGTCGATCAAGGATTTTGAAGGCTTATCGCCGTATCTTTTATAAAGACCCTCGTAGCAGTTCCTGCGGAAATAATCGAGGTGAGTTTCGCTGGTCGGGACTTCAAAATGCGGAAGCCTGCGCACTCCGAACTCGAATTCAAGATCACATCTTTCCGCGATCATGTGCGTATTTTCAAGCGCCTCGGGGTATGAGGAAAAAAGTTTGCGCATCTCTTCCTCGGTCTTGAGATAGAATTCCTCGGTCTGAAACTCCATCCTGTCGGGATCGCTCAAGGTTCTGCCCGTCTGGATGCAAAGGAGGATCGAATGCTTTTTGCTGTCCTCCTTCTCGATGTAATGGCTGTCGTTGGTGGCGACCAAGCCGACGCCTGTTTCGCGCGATATGCGCACAAGATCGGGGATTATTCGCTGCTGCTCCTCGAGTCCGTGATCCTGAAGCTCAATAAAGAAATTATCCCTTCCGAAAAGATCGCGGTAGTATTCCGCCTTCCTTTTCGCGGAAATATAATCGCCAGAAAGCAGCGCCTGGGGGATCTCTCCGGCAAGACAGGCTGACAGGCAAATCAAGCCCTCGTGATGCTGCTCAAGCAGAGCGTCATCTATTCGGGGCTTGGAAAAGAAGCCCTCGGTAAATCCCAAGGACACGATTTTTATAAGGTTTTTGTAACCCGTCTCATTCTCACAGAGCAAAACCATGTGATAATAGCGGGTCGAACCGACAGGCTTTTCAAAACGCGAGTTCGGGGCAACATATACCTCGCAACCGATTATCGGTTTTATCCCCTCTTTTTTGCAGGCTCGGTAAAAATCGATCACGCCGTACATTACGCCGTGATCGGTTATCGCAAGCGAATCAAAGCCCTTTTGACGCGCCGCCCTTGCAAGCTCTCCTATCTTGCAGGCTCCGTCAAGCAAGCTGTATTCAGTATGAACATGAAGATGTGTAAAAGACATAATCAAGCCTTTCTGACGGCTTCGATTTCGCCGTCTCTGAAGGTGAGTTTGAAGGGATCTCCGATCTCAAGCTCTTCTTTTGAGCAAATTACCTTGCCGTCGCGCTCCGCCACGGAATATCCTCTGTTCAGGATCGCTACCGGGTTAAGGCTTTCGAGCGTTGAAGCGAAGGTCTTTATCTCACTCTCGCGCTCCTTGAGACGGTTTTCCATGGCATTTTTAAGGCACAGCTCCGAATAATCAAGCTCGGACTGAGCCAGATTCACGCGGTCGATGGGCGAGCGCGCCTCAAGCTGACCCGTCAGCTCATGGAGCTGCTTGGCGCAGAGCTCGGATTTCGCTCCTACTATCTGATTCATCAGCCTGAACATCGACTTGTAGCCCTCGGTCAATTCCTCTCTGTCGGGAACCGCCAGCTCAGCGGCAGCGGACGGCGTCGGGGCGCGCATATCCGAAACAAAGTCGCAGATTGTAAAATCGGTTTCATGACCGACGGCGGAAATAACGGGCGTTTGGCAGTTGTAAATCGTCACGGCAAGCTCTCTGTCGTTAAAAGCCCACAGATCCTCGATCGAACCTCCGCCCCTTCCGATGATTATTGTATCGCAGAGCCCGCTCTCATCAAGCGCTCTGACAGCCTCTGTGAGCTGCGCGGCAGCCGCCTCGCCCTGAACCTGGACGGGACAAAGGATAACGTCGACGCAGGGGAACCGACGAAACAGAATATTTTTGATATCCTGTACCGCTGCTCCAGTCGGAGAGGTGATAACTCCGACAGTCCTCGGAAACTGAGGTATCGGCTTCTTGTGGGCTTCGTCAAAATAGCCCTTTTCCGAGAGCTCCTTTTTGAGCTGCTCATAAGCCATGCTCAGAGCGCCGACGCCGTCGGGCTGCATATCCTCAATAATGATCTGATATTTCCCGTGAGGAGGGTACAGATCGATCTTTCCCCTGCAAATGACCTTCATGCCGTCGGAGGGAGTAAATCTCAAATTAAAGGTCATACCCGCGAACATCACGGCGGAGATCACCGCGCCGCTGTCCTTGAGCGTGAAATATGCGTGCTTTCCCGGGGTGAAGCCGCGCAGATTCGATATTTCCCCCGTCAGAAAAACAACGCTCAATCTCGGGTCGCTGTCGATTATTGATTTCAGATAATTGGAAAGCTGAGTTACGCTCAGCACCACAGGCTTGGAAAAATCAGGCGTATACATTTTTATACTTTCTATAGCATAGATAGGCGATTCCCGCCGCGTTGTCGGTGGAATAATCCGGCTCGGCAAAGATCGCGTTGTATTTCTCGGTGAATTTTTCTCTGATAATGCTGTCCGACATCACGCCGCCCGCGTAAACTATCGGCATTTTTCCGTACTTCTCGATTATTCTGTCGGTCATTCCCTCAAGGGTACACATGACATAATCAATGCAGTAAGCGGCTATGAACTGCGGACTGCGCCTGTCGCCGAAAAGCTTTTGGCATTGGTTTTCAAGTCCGCTCAAGCAGCAGTCGCAGCCCTTGAGCGTCGGGCGTGAGTTTACGGGCTCAACATTTTGCAGAGCGAGCTGCTCAAGCTCTTTTCCGCACGGGAAATTCAGCCCAAGCATCATTCCTACTCTGTCGATAGCCTGTCCCGCGTTAAGGTCGAGAGTCTTGCCGACCAATTCGAGCGAAAAGCCTGTTCCGCTGCCCTGCGCGATCACAGCCTCGGTTGTTCCTCCGCTGACATGGAAGGCGAGAAAACGTTTGTCAAACAGCTCCTCTCTCTCAGCCGAAAACAGGGCGGCTGAGATGTGACCCTCTTGATGCGAAAAAGGAAGGAACGGGATCTTGAGCGCGGACGAAATTATTCTCGCGGTGTTTTCTCCTACCGAAAAACACGGCATATATGAGCCCGCGACCGGACGAGGACGCGACGACGCGCCTACGGCTGCTATTCGCGAGGTATCGACGCCGTCGACAAGCTGCGCGAACAGGGCGTGAAGCTGGGCGGTATGATGGAAAACCGCGTCGCTCTGGCGCAGTCCGGGCTCTCCCGCCTTAACGGGCAAAAGCTTTTTTTGCTGAAGCATCTTCCCCGTTTCGCTGTCAAAAATCGCGGTCGAGGTGGTGTAATTTGAGGTGTCGATTCCGAGATAAAGGCTCATTTTTCTTCCCTGCTCCTGATATACGCGCCTAAAACGCCGTTGATGAATCCGCTTTCGTCGATTGAATATTTCTTGGCAAGCTCGACTGCCTCGTTCACCGAAACGCCGGCGGGAATGCTGTCTAAATACTTGATCTCATAAAAGGCAAGCCTCAAAATCGCAAGGGATACCCGCGACAGCCGATTGACCGACCAGCCCTTTTTGAGGAAGGATGAGATTTCCGCGTCAAGCTCCTGCTGTCTGTCCTCAATGCCTGCGGCGACAGCTTGAGCGTATCCGCAGACTCCGCCCCTGAAAAGCTCCTCGTTATCCTCTACAACTTCCTCTATCGACTTTTCGTCAAAGCTCCTTGAAAAAACGACCATGAAAGCCTGTTCCCTTGCCTCGCTTCGGCTAAGCTTTACTTCTTTATTTTCGCTCTCGCACATAACTACCCAACCTTATTGTTTATTTCTTTTTATTTTACCACATAAAATACCAAAAGTAAAGGCAACGCCGCGAATTGTGCGGTATTGCCCGGATAAAAAACAGACAGACGCCTGAATTTCAGCGTCTGCCCTCAGATATGAAAAATTATGCACCAACAATGGAAATATTCTCGTAATCGACCTTATAATGAGAGGTGACCGCGTCGTCGATTATCAGCGCCGAGCCGTCGTTTAGCTCGTCGTTCGGGACGATAACGGAAACCCCGTCCTCGCTTATGCAGCAAATGCAATCGGAAAAGCCCTTTGCCCTGATAAGGCTTTCTATGCTGTCCTGATGGCGAAAGAGGCATTCAATGTATATAAAAGCGTCTATGAGAATGCGGTGGAGAATTTCTCCAGGACAGAGAAGCGTTACCGCGTTCAAAAAGCATCTGAACTGGATTATACGAGGGCGAAGACCAATGTAGCCAATGCAATTCCGAATGTCTACAATGCGGAGAGTTCGGTGATTCTCGCTCTATGGCAGCTGAAGGCTGTAATGGGAGTTGACCTGGACAAGGAAATAGATGTTGCAGGCAAGCTTGAGGACTATGCAGACCATATGTTCTTTGATATTCATGAGAATGACGACCCCGACCTTTCGGGCAACTCTTCCCTTCGCCAGCTCGCAATCCAGGCAGAGCAGCTTTCCAAGACCATAAAGATGCAAAAATATGCCTCTCTGCCGTCTCTGGCCCTGAATTTTGCCTATAGCTATAATGCCATGACAGACGATTTCAAGTTCAGTCAGTATCATTGGACTCCTTATTCTTTCGTCGGCCTTTCGCTCAATATCCCTATTTTTTCGGGCGGACAGAGGGACCATGCCATCAAGCAGTCACAGGTTCAGGCTGCAGAGCTCGATCGCCAGAGAATCAATACGGAAAGGCAGTTGAGGATAGGTATTCGCCAGAATCTCCAGACAATGGAGACGGCAATGCGCTCCTGCGACGCTGCAAAGGATGCGCTTGCCTCCGCCGAAAAGGCCTATGATATTGCTGCAAAGTCTTATGAAGTCGGAAGGAGTACCCTTACAGACCTTAATGATGCCCAACTGATGCTCACACAGGCGCGCCTTTCAGTGAGTCAGGCGATATATAATTTCGTGGTCGCAAAGGCCACTCTCGAGCAGACGCTCGGATATGATTTCCTCGATGAAAGTGGAAATGTTGATTTGGAAAAGAGATAATACATATATGAAAGCGATTCACACAATTCTTGCCGTTTCATTTGCTGTGCTCTCGATAGCTTCATGCGGGAACGGAGACAGGAAAGCCGGAAACCAGACTCCCCAGACCCCGGTTCAGGCAGAGGTTAAAATTCCCTACGTAGAGACCGTAACCGCTACTTTGAGGGAGGTTCCCGACGAGAGTGCATATTCCAGTACGGTAGAGGCTTATGCCACAAATAATATTGTTTCCCAGACAGCGGGCCGCATACGCAAGCTCTCCGCCGAAGTCGGGGATTATGTCTACAAGGGACAGGTTCTAGTCGAAATGGACCGTCTTCAGCTCGAGCAGACGAGGATGCAGTTCCTCAATGACAGCACTGAGCTCGAGAGACTTCGCCAGCTCTATAACGAGGGTGGAGTCGCCAAGGCGGATCTGGAGTCAATGGAGCTAGCCTTCAATGTGAGAAAGTCCACACTCAAGAATCTCGAGGAAAATACGATTCTCCGCAGCCCGATTACCGGTTATGTGACTGCCAGAAATTATGACAAAAACGACATGTACACGATGTCCATGCCGATATACACTGTCCAGCAGGTGGTTCCGGTCAAGCTGCTGGTCGGGATTTCCGAGAGTGAGTATACCAAGGTAAAGAAGGGAGACAGTGTGGCTCTTACCGTAGATGCTCTCCCCGGAAGGGATTTCACCGGCCGTATCGTCCGCCTTTATCCGACGATAAACGCCGCTACCCATACATTCAATGCCGAGGTGGTGGTGAATAATTCCGACCGCGCTCTCCGTCCCGGAATGTACGCCAGGGTGACGGTCAATTTCGGCACCAACAAGAGAATAGTCGTTCCTGACCAGTCCATTGTTCGCCAGGAGGGTACCGGTCAGCGGTTCGTATATCTTGTAAATGAAGATAAGACGGTTAGTTACGTTCCTGTAACACTGGGCCGCCATATGGGTGCGGAGTACGAAATTGTCTCCGGTATTCCCGAAGGAGCGACAGTTGTCGCAAAGGGTCAGTCCGCTCTTAAGGACGGAATAAAGGTAGAGATTCTGAAAAAATAGCCATGAGTATCTACAGAACTTCCGTCAACAAGCCGGTGACGGTGGCCTTGATATTCCTGGCCTTCGCCATCATGGGCGTTTTTGCCCTGACACGGCTTCCGATTGATACATTCCCCGATATCGAGTCCAATGTGATAATGGTAATGTCCTCGTATCCTGGCGCTTCCGCAGAGGATGTCGAGAATAACCTCACAAAGGTGCTCGAAAACTCTCTCAATGGTGTCCAGGACCTTAAGGATGTGACCTCAAGTTCCCGCGAGAACATCTCCATACTGACACTGGAATTTGAATATGGAACCGACATAGACGAGGCGACAAATGATGTCAGGGACAAGCTCGACATGGTGAGCCAGTCCCTCCCGGACGGGGCTTCCCTGCCGTTTATTTTCAAGTTCAGCGTCGACGATATGCCAATCATGATCATGGCGGCGACTGCTGACCAGAGCGTCTCAGCCCTCGACAAGATACTTGATGACAGGGTAGCAACGCCTCTGGCAAGGGTTTCCGGTGTCGGTACTGTTTCGGTTGCCGGTGCGCCGAAGCGCGAAATCCAGGTATATTGCGATCCGGTCAAGCTCCAGGCATACAATCTCAGTGTCGCTCAGATTTCCCAAATCATTGCTGCAGAGAACCGGAATGTCCCTTCCGGGAGCATAGATATCGGTTCGGAAACATACGCTCTCCGTATCAAGAAAGAGTTCTCAGACCCTTCGGAAATACTTGATGTAGTGGTCGGTTCCTATAATGGAGGAGTGGTCTACCTGAGGGATGTGGCGAGGGTGGACGATACCCTTGAGGAAAAGTCCCAGGAGTCCTACACCAACGGTGTCCGCGGAGCTCAGATCATTGTCCAGAAGCAGTCAGGATACAATACCGTCCAGGTCACGAGGAAAGTCAAGAAGGAGATGGAGAAGATAATGAAGAACCTTCCTTCTGACATCAAGATAATCAACGTTGTAGATAACTCCGACAATATCGTCAGGACTATCGATTCCTTGAAGGAGACAATCATAATTACCTTCCTCGTGGTCATGCTTGTCGTCTTCCTCTTCCTTGGAAGATGGAAAGGAACCATCATCGTCGTCCTGTCGATTCCTATTGCCCTTCTGGCATCACTGCTTTACCTTTTTGCGACGGGAAACACCCTCAACATCATTTCCATGTCCGCCCTTTCAATCGCTATCGGAATGGTGGTGGACGATGCCATAGTCGTCCTTGAGAATGTGACAACCCATCTGGAAAGAGGCGAGAAGCCAAAGGAGGCCGCTGTCCATGGTACCGCAGAGGTAGGTATCTCGGTTATCGCTTCGACTCTTACGATGCTCTGCGTGTTCATTCCTTTGACGATGATCAGCGGAATGGCGGGTATCATGTTCAAGCAGCTAGGTTGGATCGTCAGTATCATTATGATTGTTTCGACGACGGCAGCGCTTACCCTGGTGCCGATGCTTTGTGCAGTGCTTCTAAAGAACGAGAACCACCATGGAAAGTTCTATCAGATTGTTTTCGGACCGGTCAACAAGGTCTTGGATGCAATCTCTTCGGGCTATGCCAAGTTCATCGCATGGTGCATGAACCATAAACGTCTCGTTCTTATCTCTGCAGTCGTGATATTCTTCGTTGTTCTCGGCGTATACTTCCCGAGGATGAAAACCGAATTCATGCCTTCTTCCGATGCGGGCCGACTTTCAGCCTCTATTGAGCTTCCAATCGGTACTTCCCAGGATGTGACAAGAGATGTAGCCGCCCGTATTTATGAAAGGATCATTCAGGATGTTCCCGAGGTGAAGGTGCTGAGCTACAGATTCGGCCAGGCCGATACTGACAACGCGTTCGCGTCCATGCAGAATAACGGAACTTACCTGATCACGATGAATATCAATATCGGCAGCCGCGAAGATCGAAAAAGAGGTATTGCCGAGATTGCGGATATTATTCGCGAGGACCTCAGGGAATTCCCTGAACTCAGGAAGTTCAATGTCAATGAAGGTGGCGGAATGGGAGGTGCGGCATCTGTCCAGCTAGAGATTTACGGATATGATTTCGAGGCGACGGAAAATGCTGCAAAGAGTGTCCGCGAAAAGATGATGGAGAGCGGATCCTTCGCGCAGGTCATTCTCGGCCGCGATCAGTACACTCCTGAGTATGAGATAGACTTCGATAGGGAAAAGCTGGCCTTGAATGGCCTTTCCTCGATAACTGCCGCTTCTGCAGTAAGTGCTGCGATGAGCGGCTCGGTAGGGTCCTTCTACCGCGAGGATGGAGATGAATACAATATCCGTGTCCGTTATGCACCAGAGTTCAGAAAGAGTACGGAGGATATAGAGAACGTCCGTTTGGCCGTTGGCAGCAACTCAGCTTCGATGTGGTGGCTCAACGGCGAGGAAGCCCTGCTGCTCAGCGGTGACCG
>CACYIC010000039.1 GCA_902774325.1 uncultured Ruminococcus sp. | reverse complement strand
TATCCTTGACCGGCTATTATCTGCAAGTATGTGAAAACTAAGGAAACGCCGTGTACGGAACCGTACGCACGGTGTTGTGAGAGGTCGGGGGATTTTTTTCAAATCCCCCTCCTACTCGATCGCCCGGAGATCGCTGCTCCCGCCGCCCGCTTCCCCTTGTCCGCTTCCTGCCGGGAATCAAATCAGAACAAAATATTTGTCGAAATAAACAGAATTTTCGGGGATTATTATGGACAATTATGGAAGCTTGTGGTATAATATCAGCGAATAACAGAAGAAACGCTCTGCCACGGAAACCTGCCGGATCGCCGCGCACGCCTGACGCGGCGGCCCGAGGCGGGAGAGCCTTTCAGATAAGGAGCGGAAAATGATGACAAAAATGCGCCGGCGGGAGCGGACGGCGTCCCTCGCGATAAAAAAGCTCGCCGCGCTGACGCTCGCCCTGATCCTTTCGCTTTCGCTTGCCGCCTGCGGCGAAACGCCCGAAGACGCGCGCTCCGGCGCCGATCCCGCCTCCTGGCTGGACGCTCCGGGCAGCGCCTCAAAAGCGGGAGGCGGCAAAACCACCCTCATGATATATATGATCGGCTCGGATCTCGAGGTGAAGTCCGGCGCGGGCACCGAGGATATGGGCGAGATCGAGAAAAGCGGAGCGGATCTCTCCGCCTGCGATATTATGCTGTACGCGGGCGGAAGTCCCCACTGGCACAACGACAGCGCCGACAAGTCCGAGAACCGCGTCCTGCGCCTGACAAAGAACGGCTTCAGGCTCGAGAAGAGCTTTAAGCAGACCTCGATGGGCGAGGCTGAAACGCTTACGGGATTTTTGGATTACTGCGCAAATAACTGCCCCGCCGAGCATTACGCCCTGATCCTCTGGGATCACGGCAACGGTCCTCTGATGGGCTACGGCAAGGATATGCTCTTCAAGAACGACGCTCTCACGCTTGAGGAGATGAAAACAGCTTTGGAGGCTTCGCGGTTTTCTGAGAATAACAAGCTCGATTGGGTCGGCTTTGACGCCTGCCTGATGGCGTCTGCGGAGCTTGCCTGCATCTGGGCGCCCTACGCCCGCTATCTCGTCGCCTCCCAGGAGGTCGAGCCCTCCTTCGGCTGGAACTACGGCTTCTTGAAAAAGCTCGGAAAGACCGATACCGAGGCGCTGATCGGCGATATCGCGGACAGGTATCTCGATTCCTGCCTCAAATACTTCAAAAAGAAGGATTATCACGACAGGGATACGACCCTCGCCTGTCTCGATCTCTCCGGAGCGGATGAGCTCAAGGGCTCTGTCAACGCGCTTTTCGCCGAGGCTTCAAAGAATATCGGGAAGCATTATGATTCCCTCGCGGCGCTTCGGGTCGGCACCCGCGCGCTCGGACGCGCCAGCACAGGCTCGGAGTACGATCTGGTCGATCTGCTCGATCTCTCAAATCAGCTCTCAAAGGACTATCCCAAGGAAGCCAAGCGGCTCAAAAAGGCGATAGAGAGCATGGTGGTCAAAAACTCCACCAACGCCGAAAGGCTCTCGGGGATTTCGATCTACTATCCGTTTTACAACAAAAGCTATTATAAAAAGGAATGGAGCAAGACCTATCAGGGCATGAACCTGTTCGGGGACTATAACAAGTACCTCGCTCAATACGAAAAAATCTGGCTCGGCGAGGATATGCTCAAGGATTACGCCAAGAGCTCCGCTCCCGAAAGGGAGGCTGCCGACAGGTACAGCCTGAGGCTGACCGACGAGCAGAAAAAGCATTTCGTCTCCGCCCGCTATTACATCCTCAAGCGCGAGGGAAAGGAGACCTTTACGCGCATTTTCTCAAGCTCGGACGTCGCCCTCAGCGGCAATATCCTCAGCGCGGGCTTTGACGGAAACGTTATCTACGCCCACAACAGCTTCGATCAGTATTTCATCCCCGTCATGGAGGAGCACGACTCCGTCGGCGGGATCACCAACTATTCGGCTGCCGTTCAGCTCAACAACTCCAACGGCGACCCGCTCGACAACAGCAATATCAGCCGCCTGAATTGCCGCTGCCTGATCGCGGCGAACAAGGCTGAAAAATCCATCGGAATGAGCTCTATGACCGAATGGGACGGCGATCAGTCCGCAGGCGCGCTCGCGGGCGGCAAGGAAAACGAGGTCGACGTTTCCGGATATACGACTTACGTCTTTTACAGCGAAAGGCACCGCACGCTCGTGCGCGGAGAGGGCGGGCCGGTCATGCCCGTCAGGGAATGGAAGGCGAACGACAGCTATACCGCCAACACGATGAATATCGCCGACGGGCTGGAATTCGTCTACGCGCCTCTGGGCTACGGAAGATATTCGATGATCTTTGAGATCACCGACGCTCAGGGCAGCGAATACTGCTCCGAGCCCGTTGATATCGACACCTCAAATATCAATTGGCTCAGCCTCGGAGAAAAGGAGAAAAACGAGGTCGAGAGCGACCTGACGTTCCCGCTGCTTCTCAAGGAGGACGAAAGCCTCGCGCTTTATCTCGACAAGGTGAGCGGCTACGAAGGGGAGGAGCTCACCCTCAGCGTCAGAAACAAATCAAAGCGCAAGCTCAGTGTCATGGGCGATGAGCTTGTCTGCAACGGAAATATCTCCTGCGACGACGGCAGCCTCGGATTTTTCGAGGTCGAGCCGGGCAAGACCGAAAGCTATAAATACGGGATAAGCTTCGGAGCGGCAAAGGATACAGGCGCGCTGAAAGCCCTTTCCGAGCTAAGCTTTACGGTGGATATAAATGACTTCAACACCAAAAAGACGATCTGGTCGGAAGAAGGCTTCAGAATAAAATTCAAGAAGGGCAAGGAGTACAAATTCCCCGCCGACAGCGTTTTTGACAGCGATTTGATCGCGGCTGAGCTCGACGATCCCTTCGGCGCGAAAATAGAAAAGCAGACCGTAGCCGACGACGGGAGGCTCAGGCTCGAGCTGCTGAATATGGGGATGGAGAGAGAATATTTCAAGGGCGTTTACCGCTTTGAGAACAAGACCGACGGAACTCTCTTCCTCGCCTCCGACGGCACGGAGATCGACGGTATCTTCTGCGGAGATACCCGTTTAGCCGATATCGAGCTTCCCGCGGGAATGACGGCGTACAGGAAATTCTCGGTCAGAAAGGAAAAGCTCGAAAAAGTCGGAATAAAGGGCTTCTCAAGCCTCAGGCTCAGTCTGCGCTTCGGCGAAGGCTCGATGACGCTCTGGCAGGGCTACGGCAGCGTTGAGTGGCTTGACCTCGCGCTCTCAAGGAAGTCTGCGGCAAAAAGCGCCCTCCCAAAGGCTGAAAGGGCGCTGATGAAGGAGAAGGACGTCACGGTTTCCTACCTCGGTTACGAGGAGGACGATTCGGGCGATTACCGCAGATGGAATATCTCGGTCGAAAACGGCAGGAGCGAGGGGATAAGCCTCATGCTCACCGATATCAGGGTCAACGGCAAGGCTTATTCCGACGACAGCTCCGACATCCCGATCTATATCTACAGCGGCGCCAAGGCGGGCGGCGGCGGGGGATGCGTCACGAAAATCTCTTCCGCCTCGCTGTTATCGGACGTCAAGCCCAAGGATATCCGCGATATGGAATTCAGGTTCATTGTCTGCGACTTTACGGGAGAAAGGATCCTGTTCAAAAGCTCGGAGACCGTAAAGCTCAGATAAGCGCCGTAAAAAAAGCTTACCGCCGTTTTTTAACAGGCAGCGCCGCGAACCGTTAGGCGACGGCTGCAAACTGTAAAAAACCGTTAAAAATATTGAAAAGAAGAAAGGAACTTGAAAATGAAAAAGATACTCAGCATCATCCTCGCGGGCGCTCTCGCGGCGTCGGTCCTCGCGGGCTGCGGCGGCAGCGGCAGCTCGGGCGGCAAGGAGATAAAAACGATCGCCACCTCAGCCGATAAATCGGAGGAGAGCCCTGAGGAGTCGTCCCAAGCCCCGGAGGAAAGCGTTTCCGATCTCGGCGGCTTTGACGGCAAGGACGTTTCATACGTCATGATCTACAACCCCTCGGTCTACGACGCCGGCGCCATGATCTCGAAGAGCGTTTCAACGGGCAGTCTTGCCGAGTGGATCGACCCGGATATGAAGCGCGGCGGCGAGGTCAGGGAGGAGAGCGAATACAGCTTCTACGATCAGCCGGGCGTTAAGGAGCTTCTCGGCGAGATGACCGTTGACGATTCGGGAAACAGGGCAGGCGCCGTCGTTCCCGACTACAGCAAGGGCGACAAGCAGGATTTCTATTATTCGGTGACTCTGGCGGAGAACGAGCCTGTTACCAAGGGAAGCTTTGAGTGCGCCTATTCGGGCGACAATTGCTGCATGTGGACGCTCAAGGGCGAGACGGTCGACGAGCAGGAGGCGGAGCGCATCGCCAAGGAATTCGATGCCAAGATCTACGGCAAGGACGTTGAGATGTTCGGCACCCCGCGCTATGCCGACGAGGGCGGAAAGGTGCATCTGCTTTTCCATCCGATGACGATCTCGACCCTCGGATATTTCGCCCCCAAGGATATCTTCAATTCCTCCGAGATCGACGATCTGACCGCGGCGAAGTACGGCGCTAACCGCGACCACGCCTTGATCCACGTCAACTCGGTATACCTCGGCAAAAACCTCGACGACCTCGTCTGCGGCACCCTCGCTCACGAGTTCCAGCACCTCATAAACGCCAGCGATATGTTCCCGTACCTCAGCAGGGGCTTCTCCTCGACATGGATCAACGAGAGCATGTCGGGCTACGCAGAGGAAACCCAGTACCCGGGCGTGAAGGACCTCGAGGGTCACTACGAGGCGTTCGCTCAGTCCGACCTGATCCGCCACGGTCAGTCGCTCTTCAACTTCACGACCGACGACAGCGATATCGGAGTCTACGGCTCGGTCTACCTCTTCTCGGAATACCTCTCAAAGCTCGGCGGCTCCGACGTTTTCAAAAAGTTCCACGATTACTGGCGCTCGAGCTTCAGCACAACGCTCACCGACGCGGAGGCTCTCTGCAATTCGGTCGGCTCGGAGTCTGCCGGCAGGATATCGAAGGCTGTTTCCTATCCCTCCTCGGTCGTCTTTACGGATACCAACGAGGAGTGGCTCAGCAAGCTCGCGCTCGACTTCTACCTCTCGATGCTCAGGTACGATCCCTCCGATCCCAAGGCTTATGAGAAGGTTCAGGCTCAGACCTTGCTCTATGACGAGATCAACCCCGCCTTTATCGAGGGCGGCGGAAGGATAATAGCCGCGACGAAGGACGGAAAATTCGAGATCCCCGGCGACGCCGGAAAGCCGCTCGTTTATATCGGCTTTGACAAGGATTTCAATCAGGTGACGGATATCATCTGCAAATAACGGCGAAATATGCCGAAAACAGGTCGGACGGAAAGGCTTGCCGAAAGCCTTTCCGTCCGATCTTTGTCGTTTATGAAATGATAATCAAGGGCGCCTTTGAATAATAGTTTTTCGAGGCGCGATGCCGGATCACGCTCCGAGAGATCTGATCCAGCCGAGGCAGTCCTCAAGGCTGCCGTTTTTGTAACGCGAGATATCCTTGTTGTCGCGGTTTATCAGGCAGTCCGTCACCAGATAGACCCCAAGCCCCAGCCGCGACGCGCACATATCCTCGTCCACGTCGTTGCCGATCATCACGGTCTCCTCGAGCTCAAAGCCGCAGAAGGAGCACACGTTCTCGTAATAATTGAGGTTTGGCTTGCATGACGAGGAGTTGTCGTAAACCGTGATATAGTCGAAGTCGTTCGGGTCAAGACCCGCCCAGCGGATGCGGGTATAGGTCGCGGACATCGGAAAAATGGGATTTGTGGCTACGACCGCCCTTCCTCCGCGCTCCTTTATCAGCCTGACCATTTCGGCGGCGGCGGGATTCACTCCTGTCGCCTCCCTCGCCTTTGCGAACTCGTTGTGATAAAAATCGTCAAAAAGCTGTTCAAAGCAGCGCATCTCCCTTCCGCAGACGCTGTTCATCGCCTTCCAGAAAAGCACGCTGTTAAGGCACTGACCGTCGTTTTTCGCCATAGCCGCCGCGCCCTGCCAGATCGCGTCTACAAGTATTTTGGGGTCGGTCTCGGTCACGGGGGAGAAGCGCGTGCAGAACGCGCCGAGATAAAGCTTGATAAATTTTTTCAGATCCATCGGCAACAGGGTGCCGTCAAGGTCAAATAGAAAATTCCTGTACATCAAATTGCTCCGTATTTAAAACAAAATCATTGTTATCATTATAATAAAAAAAGCACGAAATTGCAAGCGCTTTTCCGCAATTATAAATGATGAGGGATTTGCGGTAAATATCGGCGGCTTTTTTAAAATGTATCAGCGCGGGGAGATTCGCGGCAAATCAAAGCGGAGAGGCTTGCGAAAATCCCGGCTCGGGGAGGCACAATAAATGGCAACGGGGAGGGGGAGAAAGGCGATAAAAAAGGACCGCCCTTCTCCCTGTTGAAATATTCATTTAAATGTAGTATAATGCAGACGGTGATAATTATGAAGATCGTACTGACCGACGCTCAGACCGTCGTAGACGGACTTGTCAGCGCCGACATTTTAAAACAGTTCGGAGAGGTGGTCTCCTACGGGCTCCTTTCCTACGAGGAGGTCGCCGGGAAGATCGCGGACGCGGATATCGTGGTCTGCAACAAGACCCTGCTCGATTCCCATACGCTCAGGCTCGCGAAAAACCTGAAATATATCGGGCTTTTCGCCACGGGCTACAACAATATCGACGTCGATTACTGCAGAAGCAGAGGCATAGCCGTCTGCAACGCCGGCTCCTATTCGACCTCGGCGGTGGCGCAGCACACCTTCGCGCTGATCCTCGCGCACTTCAACCGCACCGCGGAATACGATAAATACGTCCACGACGGCAGGTGGAAGCGCAGCAAGACCTTTTCGCCCTTTGTCTATCCTCTCAACGAGCTGAGCGGAAGGACGCTCGGGATCGTCGGACTCGGAGAGATAGGCAAGGCGGTCGCCAAGATCGCCCTCGCCTTCGGAATGGAGGTGCTCGCCTACAGCCGAACACCGAAAAATATCGAGGGCGTGAGCGACGTGAGCTTCGACGAGCTGCTGCGCCGCAGCGATATAGTCAGCGTCCACTGCCCGCTCAATCCCGAGAGCGATAAGCTGTTCGGCAAGGAGGCGTTTGCGAGGATGAAGCGCGGCGCGCTGTTCGTAAACACCGCGCGCGGCGGCATAATGGACGAGAGGGCGCTTTATGACGCGCTCGAGAGCGACCGTCTCGGCGGAGCCTGCATCGACGTTCTGACCGTCGAGCCGATGGTCGAGGACTGCGTCCTCATGCGGGCTAAAAACTGCATCATGACCCCTCATATCGCCTGGGCGCCGGTAGAGACCCGCCAAAGGCTGATGGGGATAGTCGCCGAAAACATCGCCGCCTTCCTGCGCGGGGAGAGAAAAAACAGGGTGGAGAGCTGATCTGCGGCGCGGTTTTCGCGCTCTCTGCCGCGTTTTGTCAACGACTCATTTGCTTGACAATTCGGCGGCTGTATGCTACAATGGTAAAAGTTTTATGCTTGGGGAAGTATTTTTTGTTTTAAGCATAAAATGATAAAACAGACTTCGGGAAAGGAGCGGACGAAGCTGTTAGCGCCGGGACCCAAAGAGGTTGACGAGGAATGGCGGTTATCGAAAGATTCGGCGGATGCCGCCACGGCTGTGAAACGCGCTGCGCAAGCGCGCTTCATCGGGTCGTAAGAGAGAAAGCAAAAAGCAGAATCAAGACTGTAACAGAGGTTCTCTTGACGTTATCTTATAAAGCATATCATATTTTGAATTTGAAACAGGAGAGATCTGAAATGAGAGTAGTTATTCAGGACAATTACGATAAAATGTGCAAATGGGCGGCTGATTATATCGCCGGCAAGATCAAGGCTCACAAGGAGGAGCGCCCCTTCGTGCTCGGACTTCCCACAGGCTCGTCGCCGATCGGCGTTTACAAGGAGCTCTACACCATGAATCAGAAGGGTGAGCTTTCGTTCGAGAACGTCGTCACCTTCAATATGGACGAATACCTCGGACTTCCTCACGAGCATGACCAGAGCTACTGGTACTTCATGCACGAGAACTTCTTCGATCACCTCGTTGACATGAAGAAGGAGAACATCAACATCCTCAACGGCATGACCGACGATCCCGAGGGCGAGTGCAGAAGATATGAGGAGAAGATCGCCTCCTACGGCGGCATCGACCTCTTCATGGGCGGCATCGGCGTTGACGGTCATATCGCGTTCAACGAGCCCTTCACCAGCCTTGCCTCGCGCACAGGCGTAAGAAACCTCACCACCGACACAAGGATCGTAAATTCCCGCTTCTTCGGCAACGACCCCGAGGCGGTTCCCGCTCAGGCTCTCTCCGTAGGCGTCGGCACTGTTACCGACTCAAAGGAGGTCCTTATCCTCATCAACGGCCACAACAAGGCAAGAGCTCTTGCCGCGACGGTAGAAGGTCCCGTCAGCCACAAGTGGACCTGCTCCGCTCTCCAGCTGCACAACGGCGCCATCATCGCCTGCGACGAGGCTGCCTGCGGCGAGCTGACCGTTGACACCTACAAATACTTCCTCGATATTGAAAAGAAGGAGAGACTTTAATGTACACAATCAAGGATCTTTATGATCTTGACCACACCCTCGCGAAGGATTACCTCTCGCAGTTCACCTATCCCTGGGAGGCTCTCAAGGGCATCAAGGATATGATCCTCGCCCTCGGTCCCACCCTCGGCGACGACTACGAGGAGGTTTCCGAAAACGTCTGGGTCCACAAGACCGCGAAGGTATTCCCCTCCGCGTATCTCGGAGCGCCCTGCATCATCGGCGCCAACACCGAGGTAAGACACGGCGCCTTCATCAGAGGCTCGGCTCTCGTCGGAGCCGACTGCGTCGTGGGCAACTCCGTCGAGCTCAAGAACGTCATCCTCTTTGATCACGTCCAGACCCCGCACTACAATTACGTCGGAGACTCGATCCTCGGCTACTTCTCCCACATGGGAGCGGGCTCGATCACCTCTAACGTAAAGTCCGACAAGAAGCTCGTCGTCGTTCACAACGGCACCGAGAGCATCGAGACCGGTATCAAAAAATTCGGCGCGATGCTCGGCGACTACGTCGAGGTCGGCTGCAACGCCGTCTGCAATCCCGGCACCGTGATCGGAAGATATTCAAGCGTATATCCCACCTCCTGCGTGCGCGGAGTGATCCCCGAGAACTGTATCTTCAAGAACAGCGGCGAGGTAATTGAAAGGAAGGCTGACTGATGGGCAAGTATTTCGGAACCGACGGCTTCAGAGGCGAGGCTAACAAAAACCTGACCTTTGACCACGCCGTAAAGATCGGACGTTTTCTTGGCTGGTACTACGGCAAGAATATGGGCAAAAAGGCGAGAATAGTGATCGGCAAGGACACCCGCCGCTCCTCCTATATGTTTGAGTACGCGCTCTGCACCGGTCTTATGGCGAGCGGCGCGGACGCTTATATCATGCACGTGACCACGACCCCGTCCGTGGCTTATATCACAAGAACCGACAGCTTTGACTGCGGAATCATGATCTCCGCCTCTCACAATCCCTTCTACGACAACGGCATCAAGCTGCTCAACAGCATGGGTGAGAAGATGGACGAGGAAACCCTGCTCAAGGTCGAGGATTATATCGACGGCAAGCTCGAGATCCCCGTAGCCGAGAGAGAGGAGATCGGAAGAACGGTAGACTACGTCGCGGGCAGAAACCGCTATATCGGCTACCTGATCTCAATGAGCAAATACAGCTTCAAGGATATCAAGGTCGGTCTTGACGTCGCCAACGGCGCGGCGTGGCAGATCGCCAAGGGCGTTTTCGACGCT
The DNA here is from genome assembly GCA_902774325.1 of uncultured Ruminococcus sp. GTDB lineage: Bacteria > Bacillota > Clostridia > Oscillospirales > Acutalibacteraceae > Ruminococcoides. The sequence goes on along the minus strand of CACYIC010000039.1, from coordinate 9,933 downwards.
CTGGGCGCAAAGACCTACGTCATCAACGACGATCCCGACGGCTACAATATCAACACCAACTGCGGCTCCACCCATATCGGCGTTTTGCAGAAATTCGTCGTTGAAAACGGTCTGGACATCGGATTTGCCTACGACGGCGACGCCGACCGCTGCCTTGCCGTTGACGAGAAGGGCAACGTCGTGACGGGCGACCACATCATCTACATCTACGGCAGATACATGAAGGAGAGGGGCAAGCTGTTCAACAACAAGGTCGTAGCGACCATCATGAGCAACTTCGGACTCTTCAAGGCGCTTGACAAGATCGGCATCGAGTACGACAAGACAAACGTCGGCGACAAGTACGTTTACGAGAATATGGTTCAGACCGGAAACCGCATCGGCGGCGAGGAGTCGGGACATATCATCTTCTCAAAGTACGCGACCACGGGCGACGGCATCCTCACCTCCCTCAAGATGATGGAGGTCATGCTTGCCAAGGAGAAGCCCATGAGCGAGCTCGCCGAGCAGATGGTTCTCTATCCTCAGGTCCTCAAGAACGTGAGGGTCAAGTCAAAGCCCGACGCGAAGAACGATCCCGACGTTCAGGCGGAGGTTGCAAAGGTCGCCGAGGCTTTGGGCGACAACGGCAGGATCCTCCTCAGAGAGTCCGGAACAGAGCCCGTTATCCGCGTCATGGTAGAAGCGGGCAGTGACGAGGAGTGCGAGAAGTACGTAGATCAGGTGATCGACGTCATTCGCGCCAAGGGTCACATTATAGGGTAATTTCAGGGTATATTTAAAAATATCGGCACATCGTCAGAGGGCGGTGTGCCGTTTTTTTGAGGAGAGCCGCAATCCGCCGCCGACCGTTTTTGAAAACAGAAGAAGCCGCCCGCCCGAAATTTCCATTTTCAATTAAAAAAATCCAAACGTCCGATACAGGAGAAGCCGTTCCCCCAAAAAACCCGCGGCAATAAAAATTCGGTCGGGCACAAAAGGCCTCAAAAAAGCAAACCTGTCTGCCCGACCGAAATTTTCCATTTACCGAAATTTTCCATTTTCAATTAAAAAAATCCAAACGTCCGATACAGGAGATGCCGCCCTCTCCAAAACCCCGCGGCAATAAAAATTCGGTCGGGCATAAAAGGCTTCAAAAAAGCAAACCTGTCTGCCCGACCGAAATTATTCATTATTCACTATTCTTTATTCATTCCTTCCGTTCCTATCAGCACCGGGATGTTGGTCTCATTGTCCGCGAGGATCCACAGGAAGGGACGGTCGAATCTCAGGGCTTTTTCGGCGGAGGAGCTTGCTTTTGTCACGGAGGAAGCCGCGTCCGCGCTTGCCGCCGCGGAAGCGGTCGAAATGCCGCCGGCGGTCATGGCGATGCGGTTCTGCAGGGAATATGCCGCGCCGAGTTCAAGCTCGCTGTGGGAGATGTTCCCGAAATCGGCGCCGTCCGAAAAGAGGCTGTACAGCCCGCAGCCTTCGAGCGCGCCGTCAACTCTGAGGTCGCCGGCGTCCGCCGAAAATTCCGGCAGCTCCGCTTCCGTGAAGCTTGTCACCTCAAAGCTGTCGAGGAGATCGGAATACTCCGAATAATCGAAGCTCCTGACGTAATCGGCAAAATCCACGCCCTCGTCGGGCATAGCGATTATCAGCCGCAGCGGGGTGTCGGCGGTGTATTTTATTATGCCCGCCGCCCTCTCGGTGTGGAGATAATTTTCCGTTGAGGAAAAATAATTGCGCCTGACGGCGGTTCCGCCGGCTTTTTTAAATTCTCCGGCGCCGACAGAAGCCGAGGGGGAGAGCCACTTGTCGCTGACCGAGGTCTTGAATGCGACGGTCATGCTTTTTTCGCAGGAAAACTCGCTGCCTGTCTCAACGCTGATTTTCAGGGTCGAATCAGGAGCGCCGAAGTCGAAGCGCAGCACCTCGGAGCCGTAAAAATCCGCGTTTGTCTGCAGGAACGCCGAGCGCGCGTCGCTCGTCTTGTCAAGCATTATCCAGCGGTCGAGGCTCAGCTTGCCCGCCGCCTCCTTTTCCTCGTCGGTTTTTCCCGCGAGGCTCACGCCTTGGAGCCTGCTCTGAAAATACGAGGAGCTTTGATCGAGGGCTTCAACGGAGAGAGAGCTGCCGAGCGCAAGGTTCAGCTCCGAGCGGGTGTCGCCCTTCGCTCCGTCAGCGAGCTGAGAAAGCGTCAGCGCGGCGCAAGCCGCCGGAAAAGCGACGTCCCTGTTGTCCGATTCCCGGAAAACGCCGCGGAAAAGCTTCAGCTCAAAGCCCGTGATGAGGTTCGCGAAGCTGTTGTAGGAGCTGGGCGGCTCGGAGGCGCCGTCCGAATAGTTGAAGGTCGTTGCGCTGTCGTCGCTTCTTTTTTTATTGTCCGAAAGCCTTTCTCCGCCCGAAAAGCCCTCGCTGCCGCAGCCGCAAAGACTCAGCGCGAGCACCGCGCAGGCGAGGAACGCGGACAGGGTCCTTTTTATCATGCCTTATCCTCTTCGTACATTTTTTTCGCGAGCAGGAAAATATCCTCCGCCGCGTTCGGGTGGGCGAGCTTCTTGATGCTCTCCTTCATGCTGCTGAGCTTCTCCCTGTCGTGGAGCAGGTCGAGAATAACCTGCGCGCCGTTGGTCTTGTCTATCATCACGGCGGCGTTGCGCTGAACCAGAAATTCCGCGTTGTAGCGCTCCTGACCCGGAAACGCGCTGTAGATCGCCATGGGAAGGTTGCAGGCGATGCTCTCGGTGACGGTGAGTCCGCCGGGCTTGGTAACGATGACGTCGGCGATGTGCATATAATCCTCGACGTTGTCGACAAAGTACAGCAGCTTGGTCTTTTTCTCGGTGTGCAGCTTGAGTATCGTCTTGTCAAACTGGTCGAACAGCCTGATATTCCTTCCGGTGATGACTATTAGCTGCAGCGGGTCGCTCGACATGGCGAGCTGCGCGTAGAACTCCAGCACGTCGGTGACTCCGAAGGAGCCCGCCATCAGCAGGACCGTGGGAACGGTCGGGTCAAGCCTCTCGTGGCGGCACAGCTCCTCGCGGGTCTCGTTGTAGATAAAGCAGTCGAAGGTCGGGATACCCAGCGGGAAGATCTTTTCCTCGGGGACCTCAAACTCGTCGTGGAGCTTGCCCGCCATGCCCGCGTCGGGGAGCACGAACGCGTCGATATCCTTTGAGACGTAGGTGCGGTGAGCGTCGTAGTCGGTGATGAGGCTTATCGCCTTAGTCTTGAGCAGACCCTTTTTCTTGAGGCGAGCCACCATATTCGTTATGAAGGCGTGGCAGATAATGATGATATCCGGCTCGTACTTGTAGATCGTCTCAAGCAGCTTTTTCGCGCGGATCTCGTTGCCCTTGATGACCGCCTTTGCCGCCGGCTCCTTTTCGTCCGTCAGCTCGTAGAGCTTGCCGTACATCTCGGGGATCACGGTAGCCATGATGTGATAGCCCTCCGTGATGGTTTTGTTGTAGACCTTGTCGATCGCCTCCATGCCGTCGACGATATTTACCTCGGTTTCGGGACTGAGCTCATTGATTTTCGCCTTGATCGCCGCCGCCGCCCGCTTGTGGCCGCCGCCCGTGGAGGCGGTAAAAATCAATATTTTCATCTAATCACTCCAAACTTCCAAATATTTTTTATCCGATGATCCGAGAAGCTTCTGTCTTTATTATAGCTTCATTCGCGCGTGTTTGCAACCCGTTTTTTTGCCTTGCGTGTCGAAAAACGCGAAATATTTCTTTTTCCTTACAATTCCAAATGTTGTACAAAAAAGTGTGTCAAAATTGTCATTTCTCTTTGTGTTTTACCACTTTATTTTTGCGGATTTTTGTAGTAGAATAAAGCGTGAATAGAAATACCCGAAAAGCGGACCGCGCTTTGGAAAACGCGCTATTCCCCACGCGCGGCGCCGTCTGCTTCCGAATGATAACATCGTCCGGCAACCGGACCTACCACCAGGGGTGAATTATGGGAAACAACGACAGACAGTATATCGTCCTCGGCGACGAGGGCATGATCGATATCTCCTCCGGCAGTCCCACTGAGATCGACAGCTACGGAGATTCATACGGCAAGAGCGGCGGCTCAAGGCACTCAAAGGGCGGTATGCCCAAGGGCGCCAAGATCGCTCTGATTGCCACCGCCGCTGCGGTCGCGGTCATCGGAGCGGGCGTCGCCGCGTTTTTCCTGCTCGGAATGAACAACAAGGCTCCCGCACAGGACGAAAACGCGGTTTTCGCCTTTGAGAACAAGACCCTTGTTTCGGGAGTGAATATCACGGGCAAGACCGTGGATCAGGCTAAGGAGCTTCTTGAGAAGAACAAGGTCAAGTTCATCAAGCCCGTTGAGATCTCGGTCATCGTCGGCGAGGAGCAGACAAAGCTCAATCAGGACAATTTTGAATACACCTTCAATATCGACGAGGTCCTTCAGAAGGCGAAGGCCGACGCCGAGGAGGGGCTCAAGCCCGAGGGCGACGGCGCGCTGACCTATACCGTTACCGCATCGGCGACCGAAAAGTCGATCGACAAGAACGCCGACGAGATCGCCAAGAAGAGCGATACCGAAGCCAAGGACGCCCGCGTTACCAAGTTCCATCCCTATTCCGACAACCGCTTTGAATACGCGGAGGCGGAAAGCGGCGTCAAGGTAGACAACGCCGATCTGAAATCTCAGCTCAAGGGCTTCTTCAACAAGGGCGGCGATTTCGGAAAGATCGAGCCTAAGGTCGAAACCAAGGAAGCCGAGGTCGACATCGAGACCCTCAAGAAGAAGCTCGAGAAGCTCGCGACCTACGAGACCTACTCCACCAACACCGCGAACGGCACCAGCAACATGTCGGTCGCTCTCGATTCATGCAGCGGCTCGATAATAGATCCCGGCGAGACCTGGTCCTTCAACGAGTGCACCGGCGACTCAAACCTTGAGTCAAACGGCTACAAGGCGGCTCACGTTATTTCCGAGGGCAGGATCATCGACGGCATCGGCGGCGGTATCTGTCAGGCAAGCTCCACTATCTACAACGCGGCTATCCGCGCGAATATGGAGATCATCGAGCGCTACGCCCACAAGTGGGCTTCAAACTACGTTCCCACGGGCTTTGACGCCACGATCGACTATCCCAACCTCGACCTCAAGCTCAGGAACTGGACGAAGTATCAGATGTTCCTCGAGTGCAAGGTTGAGGGCAGCACCCTCTACGCGAGCCTATGGGGCGTCAAGTCGGGCGATTACGACGAGATCCTCACCCACAACGAGCTGGGCAGCGCGAGCGGCAGCAGCTATTCGGTGAGAGCCTGGAGAATATATATGAAGGGCGGCAAGGAGGTTGACCGCGAGGAGCTGTTCCCCTCGAGCTACGACCTCGCCAACGGAATGTACTTCATTGGCGCCGATTCCGACAGCCGCGCGACAGATTCGGGCAGCGACAGCTCGTCCGGCAATTCAAGCGACAGCAGCAGCCAGTCGAGCGTTGACGATACTCCGCAGTACAGCGAGGAGTCAACTTATTCCGAGGATCCCACCTCCGCTGAGGATCCGCCCTCGAGCGAGGATCCGCCCTCATCCGATGTGGAGCCCTCCGGCGGCGAAACCGAGGATCCGGGCAGCTCAGAGGGAGAATGACAGCCATCCCGACGGCGGCTTTGCGATAATATAATCAACCAATAGAATAACGGACGGACAAGGCTGATAAGATCAAGCCTGTCCGTCCGTTTTTGTTTTGTTTGTTTGCTCTGGTCATGTTTGCCCGCTCTTGTCTTGTTTGCCCGCTCTTGTCTTGTTTGCCCGCTCTTGTCTTGTTTGCCCGCTCTTGTCTTGTTTGCCCGCTCTTGTCTTGTTTGCTCTTGTCATGTCTGCCCGTTCTTGTTGAGAAGTCGCGAAAGCGAGCGGCTTGAGCCTGCGGCTGATACCGGGGCTCGTTTTATGATTTCCGAAACGCGAAAGATCGGCTATCCTTCGACCTTCAGCCTACCGCCGCATTTCGCGCAGCGGAAGCGGGAGGTATCGGTGATCAGCGCCGAGCGCTTCTGCCTTGTTATCACCGCGCCGCAGGAGAGGCAGCGCACGGTATAGACGGGCTTGGGGAGCAGCTCGGAGGGCACGGGACCGCCCGCGCGGGGGGAGACGCGCTTTATATCGTAGCCGTAAGCGAGGTTGACCCTCTCGGCGTACTCCTTCCATTTGCCGGTGTGCTTCATGCAGCCCCTGCAGGTGTGCAAAAGCTCGTGGATGACGGTGTCGCGCAGTCCCGTCCTCTCGTCCGTCCTCTCGTCGAGCAGCACTGCGGCGATCTCTATAATAAATCCGTTCGGAGCCTTGCGGCAAAGCCCCAGCCGAGAAACGGCGCGGTTATTTACCACGAAGCGGACGTTTTTGGAATAGGGTATTTTCAGCGCGTCCAGCTCTCTCATACAGGAAAGGACGCAGGCTTGAAGATCTCTCATGTAACCTCCTGCCGGTACCCGGCATATAATACAGAAGAACAGCGGCGAAAATTTTTAAGCAGCGATAACAGCGAAAATTTTCAAATAACGCTTGACAGCGGAGCGGATAAATGATATAATAACGCTTGTTGAGAATACGGTGACATAGCCAAGGGGTAAGGCAAGAGTCTGCAAAACTCTCATTCCCCGGTTCAAATCCGGGTGTCACCTCCAGAAACGCCTCACTGACGTGAGGCTCAATGAATAGTGAATAGTGAATAATGAATAATTGATAATGAAACAAACCCTTTAGGCGTTTCTGTATTATTCAATATTCACTGTTCACTATTCTTTTTTCATTAATTTATTGAAAAGCAAGGCGGCGCCGCACAATCCGCACATCTGAATTATGCGGTATCGCCTAAGGAAACGCTATGGGAAACAATATACTTTTGGAAAAATCTCTTGCTTTTGCGGCGCGAATCGTTAAGCTGCATCAATACCTGGTAAGCGAAAAAAAGGAAACCGTCATTTCAAAACAGATACTCAGAAGCGGTACATCCATCGGAGCAAATGCCAATGAAGCCGCTTACGGCGTCAGTCATGCCGATTTTATTTCCAAAATGCAGATCGCGCTCAAGGAAACCGCTGAAACGGAGTATTGGCTTCGGCTGCTGGTGATCAGTGAATATTTGGATGACGCGCAGGGCGGGTCGATGATAAACGATTGCCTTGAAATAAAGAGAATACTTATTTCTTCACTCAAGACCGCAAAAGAGAAAAAAAGCAGTGAGCGATCCTGAGAGGATCGTGATTTTCAGTCAGCCGAGGCTTTGCCTTCCGCTCTCTTTCTTCTCTTCTTGATCACCTTATCCAGCGCCAGCTTCACCCCCACAGCGGCGGCGAGGGAGATCGCTATATATGCCGTCCAGACCGCGAAATTGCAGTTTGGGAGACCTGCGGTTTTGGATATCCTGCGCAGGATGACGTGGCAGAGATAGAGCTCGAAGGAGATCGAGCCCAGCCAGCTGAGCGCCCACCGGCGCTTTTTTTCTTTGCCGGAGGCCGCGCGGCGCTTGTCGATAAGCGACAGCAGGGCGGTGAAGGCGAGCATGACGATCAGCGGATAGAGCAGGTTGTTCAGGCGCAGAGAGAGCAGGGAAAGCGGAAACGGAGCCGATTTCCCTACAAAAGCTCCCGCGAGCTTTAGAACGAGTCCCGCAAGCGCCGCCGCCGCGAACGCCTTGCCGGTTTTCTCGCCGTTATACTGCTTTTTGCCGTACCACGCGCCGATTATGAAGGGAAAAACCCGCCAGAGCGCTATTTCCGTGTGCTTGTAAAACCCGGGCGCGAGGCAGTAGATGATAATTATTCCGAAAAAGAAAAAAGCAAAGAGCTCCCAGAGCGCCGCCGTCGAGAGCGGCTTATTTTTTATGGAAAAGAGCCTGAACAGCAGCGGGAAGAACAGATAGAGCAGCAGGATCAGAGAAACGTACCAGACCAGCCGCTCGCCGTATCTCCAAAAGGAATAGGTCGAAAAATCCGAGAGGAACGACCTCAGCCCGCGCCGCTTCAGAAGGATATCTATGACGAGCCAGCCGATGCCGCCGACTATCAGATAGGTCGGCAGGACGCGCCCGAGCCTCCTTTTGTAAAAGGGCAGCACGAGCGGGGACTTCGACAGGGAATAAAACAAGCCCATGCCCGAGAGAAAGAGAAAGATCTCGACTCCCGAGCTGCCGATGAAAAAGATGTAGCCCTTCGCGGCGTATCCGAGCGCCCCCGTTATTTTGGCGTTGCTCACGTCCTCGAAATAGTGGAAGATCATGATGCTCAGGATCGAAATTCCGAACAGCTCGTTTCGGTATTTTTGAAAATTGCAGCACAGCTTATTCATTGATATGTATACCAAAAACTCTTTGCGCGTTTCTGTACATCAGGTCGTCGTATTCGTCCGCCGTCAGCATTTCGCGCAGCTCGTTGAAATACTGCTGATAAAGCGAGCGCTCGCCGAACATATTGCAGAGCAGCGTGTCCTCGCCGTCGATCGGGTTGTCGGTACCGAAGAGCAGCTTTTTGCCGCCGTACCTTCTGATGACCTCAAGAGCGCTTTTGATCGGGACCCAGGTGGTGTCGCCGTAGAGATTCGGAAGCTTGCCGAGCAGATCGATCGCCTCCCTGTTGTCGGTGCCGAGGTCGAGGTGAACCATCACGAAATCAATTTCGGGGTGAGCTTTCGCGGCGTTGTAAAGCCTGATCGAGCGAGCCTCCTCGCAGCCGCCGGTATGCGAAACGATCGGAAGTCCCAGATCCTTCGCAAGCTCATAGACCGGCTCGAGCCTCTCGTCGTCGGGCGCGACCCTTGAATGGAAGGGATGGAGCTTGAAGCCGTAGATCAGATCGCGGTTGCGCCTGACGGTTTCGATGAACTCGTCGTCGGGCAGCTCGCTGCCGATCTTGAGCCACGGCAGCGCGCCGAGCCTGTCGGGAGCGGTTCTCGCCGCCGCGAGGGTGTCCTCCAAAACGCGGTTCTGCGGCTTCTGCATATAGGCGGGGACGGGCGTGCCGTCGTGGGCGAACTCGACCGCCTCGATATCGCTGAAAAGCGTGAAAGCTATCCCGAACTTATCCATCGAGCGCAGGAGCTGTTCCGCGGTCATGTTGAAATTCAGGATGCTCCCGATATGAGCGTGAGTATCTATTATCATTTTTCGGCACTTCCTTCCAGCATTTCGTCAAGTATCCGCGCCGCCTGACTCACAAGCTCGGGGCAGGGGCGCTTTTTGTAGTATTCGGGCGTGCGCTCCTCGGGAGCTCCGCCGGACCTGACGGCGGTTCCGGAGAGCAGCTCGCGGCAGATTATTGAGCCGTTTTCCTCCTTGAAGCGGCGGGCAAATTCCTGAATGAGCCGGTAATGCTCAGCCTTTGCGGCGGAGTTCTCGGGATCGCCGCAGCCGCGCAGAAGTCCGAGCACCATAGCGGCGCCGCTGACCGCTCCGCAGACCTCGCGCATCCGTCCCAGCCCTCCCCCGAAGGAGGAGGAAAGCCGCGCGGCGGTTTCGTGCTCCAGCCCGGTCATATCTCCAAAGGCGCAGAGCACCGCCTGTGAACAGTTGTAGCCGTCGCGGAAAAGCTTTTCCGCAAGCTCGGGATGATTCATATTCATACTCCTTTTTGTGTTGTTTTGATTATTAGCTCAGCTTAGGGGAGAAGAGTATCTCCTGTATCAGGCGTTTAGCTCCTGCTTTCGGGTTCGGGAAAAAAGAATAATGAATAACGAATAATGAATAATTATGGGCGGGACACCCGCACCCGATTTTTGATGGCGCGGGTTTGGTTGAGGGCGGCTTCTCCTGTATCAGGCGTTTTCTCAAACGCAATCAAGGCAACCGCCGCAGTTTTTAAGCCCGCGATATTTTTCAAGCCCGCCGCAAAAAAATTCTGTCGGGCGCGAAAGGTTTATCCTCAGCAAAGCTGTCTGCTCGACCGCAATTTTCCATTTTCAAATTTCCATTTTCAA
>CACYIC010000038.1 GCA_902774325.1 uncultured Ruminococcus sp. | reverse complement strand
GACGGGCTGAGTCGTGGGCTTTACCGTAGTGACAGGCTGAGTCGTAGGCTTGACCGTGGTGACAGGTTGAGTCGTCGGCTTGACCGTGGTGGGCTGAACGGGGTTGTTGCCCTTGGTCACGTTGGTAGCCTGGATAGCGGGAGGCTGAGGAGTTCTGGTAGTTACAGTCCAGGTCGAGGGAGCGTTGAACTGGTGGGACTGACCCTGGAGCCGGAGCTTACCGGTAGTAGCGCCGTCCTTAGGATACTGGTCTGTCTGGTTGGTAACAGTGCTTATAGCATTGATGATAACATAAGTATTGTTAGAGGTGGCAAGGTTGAAGTTCGACACGCTGCCCTGCTGATAGCTGGTCGCGGGAACCTCATAATACCAAAGTCCGCTGGTCTGGTCGTAGGTCATAGGCTCGCCCGGCCATGCGACGCCGTTTGAATAAGCCTTGGAAGCGCCGCCGGGAGTTACCTCGTCGTAAACCCATACGTTGTAGGGGTTCTTCCAGGTGCTTACGGTCCTCGCGTCGAACCAGATATATACGCCTGTGCCGGTGTACTGGATCTTGGTGTATTTGTAGGTCTTGGTTGTGGTCTTGGTTCCGTCGGTAGCGGTGAGGGTCAGGTTGATGGTCTCGCCGTAGTTGTAGTCGGAGCCGATCCTGATGTTGGTGGAGCCTGTGAAGGTCACGGGTGTGGAATCGTCGAGGCAGTAGGTGCCGGAGGTGGCGTTGTCAAGAGTAAGAGTCATAGCGATGGTCTCGCCCTTGAAGCTGCCGCTCTCTATGGAGCTGCTTACGCGGGGAGTGGTAGCTCCCTGGTAAACAACAGCTACGCCCGTGGAGCCGATGTTGCCGGAAACCGTGCCGCTGGAGTTAACGGTGAAGGTAGCGCCGGATACCATATCGGTATATGTACCCTGAGCCATGCCTGTGCCGCTTACGTTAGCGGTGGTCGCGCCGTTGGAGGAGCAGTTGACAAGTACGATACCGCTGCCGCCGCGCTGGATGTAAGCGATGCTGCCGGAGGTGCCTGTCTTTTCGCTCTGACCCGCAAACTTGTTGCGGAACTTGTTGACCTCTGCTACAGCGGTGCACTTGTAGGTGCCGTCGCCTGCGACCTCACCCATGCGGGCGTTGCCGGGACGGGCAAAGAACAGGGTAGCGGGGTCTTTTCTGGCTGTGAGCATAGCCCAAGCCTTGATGATGCTGGCGTCGGAAACGGTGGAGGTGTTGGTGTAGCCGCCGTGACCCGATGAGCCCTCGAAGGTGTCGTGAGACTCAGCCCAGACTACCGACCTGCTGGCGTCGAAAGCCGCGCCGGCATTGAGAGCCGACGAAGCGTTGTTCTTGTCAACATTATAGAGGGTGGAGTCGCCGCGGGTGTTGTCGGTGACGCACATACGGCTGGTGTAGCTGCTCCAGCTTCTGCCGCCGCCGGGGGTGTTGAGGACCTCACCGTAGACATAGAGGCTGTCTCCGCTGTTCTTCTGGCTGTAGTAGCTCTTCGCGCCGTTGAGAACCGTGTTCCAGAACTGGGAGGCGTTGGAGCCGTCATCGGGAGTCTCGATGTGCTTAGCGGCGTCAAAGCGGAAGCCGTCAACACCGCAGTCGATAAGCGTCTTGAGGAGGTTGAGAACGGCTGTCTGAACGCCCGAGTTTCCTGTGTTGAGGTCGGGGCAGGCGCTTACGTTACCGCAAACAACGTTGTAGACGGAGTTGTCGTTGCAATCGACCGCAGTCCTGCGGAAGTAGGAGGATTTGTTGTTCCAGAAGTCCTGCTGATAGGTTCTGACCTGGGGGCTTACGGAAGCGGGGTTAGTCTCGCTGCCCGAGCCCATGTGGTTGGAAACGATATCGACTATGACCTTTACGCCGTACTGCTGCGCGGTGGCGCACATCGCCTCAAGCTCTGTCTTGGTACCCAGCCATGACCGCTGAGCGACCTGCATGCTTACGGGCTGATAAAGCTTCCACCACTGACCGGCAACGTCAGTTGAGGGACTGTAGTCCTTGGGCTGCTGTACAGGAGACGTCTGAACGGCGGAATAACCGGCGTCGGCGATTTCCTGCATGTTGTCTTTGATGGTGTTGTAAGACCAGTTGAACGCCTGCAGGATCGCGCCCTTCTGGAGGTCTGTCTGCAAGCCGTCGGAAACTGTTTCCGGAGCCTCGGCCGCGCTCGCGGTCGTTGCGACAAACGCCAAAGAAGAGGTCAGCAAGGCTGCGGCCGCAACGATACTTACAACTTTTTTGAACATTTTCATTTCAAAAACTTCCTTTCATAATATTTCATCATCATTATACCAAATATAAAAGCAAAAGTATATATTTTTTATTACAAATTAGCGGACAAATTTTTGTGCAACTTTTTCTGTATAAACTGTCATTTTTAACAAAAACGTTACAAATATCTTACAAGAGCGCAAATATACGTGTATTTTTTTCTTTGTCAATTGACATTTCCGCCGCTATAGAATATAATGTAGATTGATTTTTTGTACGGTATAAAAGCTATCCGTTCAAAGCGGTCATCATAATACAAAAACGAACAGGGGTGCATAAATGGAACAGACAGCGAAAAAGACCATAGTTTCCTTAAAGGACATTTTTGTAAGGTTTGACGGCGAGGTAATACTTAACCATATTAGCCTTGATATTCACGAAAAAGAATTTGTTACGATCCTGGGTCCCAGCGGCTGCGGAAAGACCACCACCCTGAGGATCATCGGCGGATTTGTCGAACCCGAAAGCGGAGACGTCATCTTTGACGGCAGGCGCATCAACGGCACGCCGCCCAATAAGCGAAACGTCAACACGGTTTTTCAGAAGTATTCGCTGTTTCCTCATCTCAACGTTTTTGACAATGTCGCCTTCGGTCTGAAGCTCAAGAAGCTCCCAAAGGACGAGATCAAAAGAAGGGTATCGAAAATGCTTGCGACGGTCGATCTCAAGGGCTATGAAAAGCGCTCGGTTTCGACCCTTTCGGGAGGTCAGCAGCAGCGCGTCGCGATCGCCCGCGCCCTTGTCTGCGACCCCGATATCATCCTGCTGGACGAGCCCCTCGGCGCGCTCGACCTCAAGCTCAGAAAATGTATGCAGCTCGAGCTCAAGGAGATCCAGCGCAGCACCGAAAAGACCTTTATATATGTTACCCACGATCAGGAGGAGGCTCTAACCATGAGCGACCGCGTTGTTGTCATGAACAACGGCGCGATAGAGCAGGTAGGCACTCCCGAGGATATCTACAACGAGCCGGTGAACGCCTTCGTAGCGGACTTCATCGGCGAGGCGAACATCCTCAACGGCACAATGATAGACGACTGCCGCATCCGTATCCTCGGCAGGGAGCTGGAGTGCGTCGACAAGGGCTTCGGCAGAAATACGCCCGTCGACGTGGTCATCCGTCCCGAGGACATCATCATCACCAAGCCCGAAACGGGTCAGCTCGTCGGAGTGGTCGAGAGCTCGACCTTCAAGGGCGTCCACTATGAGATGAGCATAAGGGTCGGCAAGTGCGAGATCATCGTGCAGTCCACAAAGAGCGCCGAGATCGGCAGCACGGTCGGCATGATGGTAGTGCCCTTCAACATCCAGATCATGAATAAGCTGCTGCCGTTCTACGACAATATAATAGAAACCGTTGTGACGGGAGCGGATGAAGCCGACAACAGCTTTGAGTTCAGGCTCGAGGACGAGAGCGTCACCGTGCCCGGTCACTATTATCCCGAGGGCACTCGCCTGAGGATCACCCTTCCGCCCGACGCCCTCTCGCTCGCTGGAGACGGCGACGGAGATATCGACGACGTTTATATCGAATCGGTCGTCTACAAGGGCGAGCACAACGAGATCATCCTCGAATCGGACGAGCGCAAATGGCTCATGCTCAGCGACGTGGACGAGCAGGTCGCGACCTACGTCCCGCTCAGCTTCGACTTCTCAAAGGCAGGCTTCGAGGTGCTTGACCCCGAGCCCGCGGAAACGGAGGGCTGATATGAAATCCAGAAAGCTCTCCATCCCCTACATCGTATGGATGCTTGTCTTTACCATGATACCGCTGGTGATGATCGGGATAACCGCCTTCACCGACAAGAGCGGCGGCTTTTCCCTCGAGCCGTTCCAGAAGGCGTTCACCTATACCAACGTTTTCCTGAAATCGCTGTGGATCGCCTTTCTCTCAACGCTCATTTCGCTGATACTCGCCTATCCGCTGGCTTATATGCTGGCGAGGATGAAAAAATCCTCGCAGAACACCTTTGTTATGCTGCTGATGATCCCGATGTGGATGAATTTCCTGCTCAGGATCTACGCCTGGATAATTTTGCTTCAAAAGAACGGCCCGCTCGACCTCGCGCTCTCGATACTCGGCATCCACGGAAGCTACATCGGAAACACGGCGGCGGTCGTCGTGGGCATGGTTTACGAATATCTGCCCTTTATGGTGCTGCCGATCTACACGGTCATGTGCAAGATCGACCCCTCGCTCATTGAGGCGGCTCAGGATCTCGGCTCAAACGGCTTCGACGTTTTCAGAAAGGTCATTTTCCCGCTGAGCGTTCCCGGAATAATCTCGGGGATCACGATGGTTTTCGTTCCCAGCGCCAGCACCTTCCTGGTGTCGCAGTACCTCGGCGGCACGGACGACATCATGATAGGCGACGTTATCGACAAGATCTTCTGGACGGATCAGAACACCGGCTCGGCTATCTCGCTGATCCTGATGATATTTATTTTCGCGTTCCTCGTGCTGATGAACCTGTTCGGAGATGAGGAGGCGATCGCGTGATGAAAAAGAAAAGCATCATTTCCAAAATATATATAGGACTTATCCTCTTCTTCCTCTACTCCCCCATCGCCGTGATGATCGTCATGTCCTTTAACAAGGGCAAGACCATCGTATGGAGGGGCTTCTCGCTCAAGTGGTACGGCGAGGTTTTCAACGACCGCACCATCATGGAGGCGCTGGGCAACACCCTTCTCATCGCGGTGCTCGCCTCGCTTTTCGCGACCATCCTCGGTACCGCGGCGGCGATCGGCATCTCGAATTTCAAGGGCAGAAAGCGCGCGGTCATCCAGAATATCTCGAACATCCCGATCATAAGCCCCGATATCGTAATGGGCGTATCGCTGATGCTGCTCTTTACCTTTCTGGGTATCATCTTCCGCTTTGAAATGGGCTTCGGCACAGTGCTCATCTCGCACATCTGCTTCTGCGTGCCCTTTGTGGTGCTGAACGTCATCCCCAGGATAAGGCGGATGGATCCAAGCCTCTACGACGCGGCGAGGGATCTGGGCTGCAACGAGTGGCAGGCGTTCTTCAAGGTAGTTATCCACGAGCTCATGCCCGGAATCACCTCGGGCTTTTTGATGAGCTTCACCTATTCGCTCGACGACTTCATCATCACCCACTTCACTCAGGGCGCGAAATTCCAGAACCTTTCCACGGTGATCTACGCCATGCTCAGGCGCAAGATCCCGCCGACGATCAACGCTCTCTCCGCGCTGCTTTTCCTCGCGATCATTACGATAATGATATTTATCAATATCCGCGACAGGCACGAGGAAAAACGCAGGGCGCGAAATATATAATAATTCGGGAGGAAAAAAATATGAAAAAAATAATCAGTATTCTTCTCTCCGCGATCCTCGCCTGCTCAGCGGCGGCGGCTCTTTCGGGCTGCGGCTCAGCCTCAACGGAGGACAAGGGCGAGGTGAACATCTTCAACTGGGGCGACTACGTCGCCAACGGCGAGGACGGTCTTTTGGACGTCGTCGAGGAGTTTGAGAAGGAAACCGGAATCAAGGTGAATTACACCACCTACGACACCAACGAAGAGATGTACAATATGCTCAAGAACAGCAACGTGAGCTACGACGTGATCTGTCCCTCGGACTACATGATCACCAAGCTCATCAAGGAAAATATGCTGCTCGAGCTCAACTTTGACAATATCCCCAACTACAAAAACCTCAACGACCGCTTCAAGAAGCTCTCCTGCGATCCCGAGGGAAAATACTCGGTATGCTGCAACTGGGGCGTCACGGGTCTGGTCTACGACAAGACTAAGGTCAGTGAAAAGCCGGTATCCTGGGCTTCGCTCTGGGACGAGCAGTACAAGGGCGAGATCCTGATGTTCAACAACAGCCGCGACGCGATGGCTATCGCCATGCAGATGTGCGGCATCGATCCCTCGAAATGCACCAAGGCGGATATCGACAAGGCGACCGAGAAGCTCAGAGAGCAAAAGCCGCTGGTCAAGAAATACGTCATGGATCAGGTGTTCACCGAAATGGAGGGCGGACAGGCGACTATCGCTCCCTACTACGCGGGCGATATCGAGGTCATGATGGAGGAAAACGAGGATCTTGACTACGCGCTCCCCGAGGAGGGCTCCAACCTCTTCTACGACGCGCTGTGCATCCCCTCTTGCAGCAAGAACAAGGAGAACGCCGAAGCGTTCATCAACTTCATGCACAAGCCCGAGATCGCTGCCGAAAACTGCAAATACCTGCGCTACGGCACCCCCAACGACGCTGCCGCCGAGCTGCTCGACGAGGATATCAGAAACAACGAGCTGACCTTCCCGAGCGATGACTACCTCAAAAAATGCTACGTCCTCTCTGACGTCGACGACGAGGTATACGCCTATATGCAGGAGCAGTTCGTAAATATCCAGGCGGAATAAGCCGAAACAAAAAAACGAAAAACAATAAAACAGACGATCCCGGCGGTCAGTTCCCGCTGAGATCGTCTGATTTTTTTGTCATAATATTTTTAGTCAATTGGCAACGCCGCGCGATTCGCGGTCAGCCTTGCTTTTTCTTTTTCCGTCAGCCTGCCCGAAAATCCGGCAAGTCTCAGATCGGATGGATCATTTTTTCTTTATCGAGAAGGGCGCCGTTTATGCCCGCCTTCTTCTCGCGCCGCTTTTGGAAGAAATCGAGCGCGACCTGCGGGAACTGAGCGTAGGAGAGAACGTCCTCCTCCTGCTCGCTGTACTCCGCGATCTCCGCCCTGAGCTTGTCAAGCTCGGGCTCGAGCCTGTCGGCGGGTCTGCCGTTGATGATCTCCATATCGCCGCAGATCTTCTTTTGGAACTCGGGGTCGATGGGCATCGGCGTAGTGCCGTACTCGCCCGCGACAAGTCCCTTGAATTCCTTTGTGCAAAGGCTGTAGCGCTCGCCTGTGATGACGTTGAAGACAGCCTGAGTGCCGACGATCTGAGAGGTGGGAGTCACCAGAGGCGGATAGCCCGAATCCTCGCGGACTCTCGGGACCTCCTCGAGCACCTCGGTTAGCTTATCCTCCTTGCCCGCCTGCTTGAGCTGGGAAAGAAGATTTGAAAGCATTCCGCCGGGCACCTGATAGATGAGCGCCTTGGCGTCGGTCGCGAGCATCTTGTGGTCGAGCAGTCCCGACTCGATATATTTTTCGCGCAGGGTCATGAAATACGCGCGCACCTCGGCGAGCTCGCGGATATCCAGCCCGGTATCGTACTCCGTGCCCTGAAGCGCGGCGACCATGGATTCCGTGGGAGCGTGAGAGGTTCCCAGCGCCAGAGGGCTGATCGCGGTGTCTATCGCGTCTACGCCGGCTTCCACCGCCTTGAGCAGGCACATCGAAGCCAGACCCGAGGTGTAGTGGGTATGGAGCTGGAGGGGCATTTCGGGAAGCGCCGCCTTGATCGCCTTTACGAGGCTTTCGGCTCTCGAGGGCGTTATCAGCGCCGCCATATCCTTGATGCAGATCGAGTGAGCGCCCGCGTCCGCGATGCGCTTCGCGTACTCGACGTAATAATCATCGGTGAACACGGGACCGGTGGTGTAGCTTATCGCCACCTGAGCGTGACCGCCCTCGCGGTTCGCCGCGTCAATAGCGGTCTTGAGGTTCTTGATATCGTTGAGCGCGTCAAAAATGCGGATGATATCTATTCCGTTGGCTATCGAGCGCTGAACGAGATACTCAACGCAGTCGTCGGCGTAATGGCGGTAGCCAAGCATATTCTGACCTCGGAAGAGCATTTGCAGCTTGGTGTTCGGGCAGTGAGCCTTGATCACCCGCAGCCTCTCCCAGGGATCCTCGTTCAAAAAGCGCAGGCAGGAGTCATAAGTCGCGCCGCCCCAGCATTCAAGGGAATAATAGCCGATCTTGTCGAGCTTGTCAAGGATCGGCAGCATCTCCTCGGTGGTCATTCGGGTCGCGATAAGCGACTGGTGGGCGTCGCGCAGCGCGGTCTCGGTGATTTTGATTTTCTTTGCCATGATTCGCTTCTCCTTGCCTTAGCCGAGGGTCACGAGCACCGCGCCCGAGTCTACGACCTCGCCCTTGGATACGTCAACGGTAACGACCTTGCCGCTCTGGGGAGCCTTTACCGGGGTTTCCATCTTCATCGCCTCGATGAACACGAGGTCGTCGCCCGCCTTGACGTCGTCGCCCGCCGAAACCACGACCCTGACGATCGTGCCCGGCATCGGAGCCTTGACCTCTACGGAGCCTGAGTCTCCGGCGGGAGCCGCGGGCTTTGCGGGTGCGGCGGGCTTCGCCGTAGCAGCCGCGGGAGCGGGAGCAAGAGCGGCGTCCGCGCCCAATTCCTCGACCTGAACATCATAGGCGGTTCCGTTGACTGTTATGCGTAAATTCTTCATACCTGATTCCTCCATATTTCTGCGTCATGAGAGCACCTCTAAAAATCCACTGTCTTTCAGAGGCGCGGATATATTTATACCGGATTTTCGCCAAAACAGCGAAGCCATACCGACTTACAACGGGGAGTTTTGGCTGAAATATGCCGCGAAAGATTTTTGACAATGGGCGGCAAAGGATTTTTGCCGCGCCCATAATTCAAAATTATCGTCGGACGGCGGTTATCAGACCGTCGTGTGCTTCTTTGCGACCGTGGGAACTCGCTTGCCCGCGAGCATTTCGAGAGCCGAGAGCAAGGCGCCTCTGAGCTGAGCTTCCTCAACGATGCCGTCGACAAAGCCGCTCTGAGCCGCGTTGAAGGCTGAGAGGTTTTCAGCCGCGAAGTCCTCCGCCGCTTTCTTCTGTTCATCTACCGGCACCTTCATCTTATCGGGAGCCATGATGAACGCCGCCGCCTCGACATTTACGGGCGAGATCACCGCGTCCGGGAAGGCGTAGACCGCGTCCGCGTTCGCGCCTGTTCCCGCCAGAGCTATATAAGCCGAGCCGATCGCCCTGCCCGTCACAACGGCGAGCTTCACCGTCGTTGCCTCGGCATAGGCTGAGGTGAGCTTCGCGGCTCCCGCAAGGCTCTCAAAGCCCTCGCAGTCCGCGAAGGTTATTACCGGTATCGAAAAGGCATCGCAGAAGCGGACAAATTTCGCCGCCTTTGCCGCCGAGCTGTCGTCGAGCTTGCCGCCGAGGGTGCGGACCACGCCGACAGCCTGTCCGCCGAGGCGGGCAAGACGGATCCTCGCGCTGTCGCCGAAGCTGTCGCCGAGGCGCAGCTTGGAGCCGCCGTCAACGATCTTGCTGACGATGCACCTGCCGTTCTCGCCGTCGGGATATTCCTCCTCCGCAGCGGGAGCGGAGGTCAGATTGTTAGCGGGAAGATAGCACAAAAGCTCTCTGGTCTGCACCACAGCCTTTTCCCTGTCCTCGCAGACGAGGCAGGCGCTTCCGTTCTTCGCGTTGTATTCCGCGGAAGCGTTTTCGCCGGTCACGTCAAGCGAAAGCTGAGCGTCCTTTGTCATTATCACAAAATCCGCGTTGGCGGCAGCCAGAGCGTTGGTTCCGAGACAATTTCCCAGAATCACTGAGATCTGCGGCACAACGCCGGATATTTTCGCGGAAAGGCGCAGCACCTCGCCGAAGCCTCCGAGCAGCTCGCTGCCCTGAGAAAGATAACCGCCGCGGCTGTCGTAAAAGCCCACCACGGGAGCGCCCGTCTTGAGCGCGAGCGAGTAGAGCTTTTTTAGCTTGGCTGCCTGAGCCTTGCTTAGCGCGCCGCCGTTGATATCGCTGTTCTGCGCGAAGGCGTAAACGGGCAGCCCCTCAACGGTGCCCCAGCCTGCAACAGCCTCCGCGAAGCCCTCGCCCGACTTGGCAAAAGCGTCAATCTCGCAAAAGCTGTCCGCGTCAAAGAAGGCGCCGAGCGTCTGATACGCGGCTGTCGCGGCGATTTCAGCTCTTGCGGCATTGATTTGTTCAATACTCATCCGAATTCCTCCATAATATTTTATACAAATCCTATTATATCAAAAGATTGTTAAAAAAACAACAGGTTTTTTCCTTTTTGCGGAGATCGAGTCTTTTTTGCAACGATTGAGAAATCAAATGACCCTGCCGTTCACGATGGGGTTAGCCAGAATGGCTTTTACCTCCTTCTCGGTCAGGTCGCGCCAGTCGCCCTGCTTGAGCATTCCCATCTTTACGCCGCCGATCTGCGTGCGCTTGAGCCTTGCGACCTCGAGCCCGACAGCCTCGCACATTTTGCGGATCTCGCGGTTCTTGCCCTCGTGAAGTATCATCTCGAGCACCACGCGGCTGTTCTCCTTGTCCTGGACCAGCACATGAACGATCGCCGGCGCGGTCTTTTTGCCGTCGATCTCAACGCCCGTTTCAAGCTTTATAAGCTGCTCCTCGCTGATCGAGGGGCGCACGGTCACGCGGTAAAATTTGTAAACGCTGTTTCTCGGGTGCATGACCTTGTTGGCAAACTCCCCGTCGTTCGTAAATATCAGCAGACCCTCGCTGTCCTTGTCCAGTCTTCCGATCGGATAGACCCTGTCGCCGACGCCCTTGACCAGCTCGGCGACGCATTTTCTGCCCTTCTCGTCGCTCATTGTGGTGATGAAGCCGCGCGGCTTGTTGAGCATGATGTAGCGGCAGCCCGCGTTCTGCGCGACTACCCTTTTTCCGTTTATATAAACCTTGTCGGCGGGAGTTACCTTGTCGCCGAGCACGGCGGTCTTGCCGTTGATCTTCACCTTGCCCTGCGCGATAAGCTCCTCAGCCTTTCGGCGTGAAGCCACTCCGCACTGCGAAATGAATTTTTGTAATCTGACAGGCTCATTCTTTGCCATGCCGCCACCATTCCTTTATTCTCTCAAAAAATCCCCTCGGCGCCCTTCGCTTCACGGACTCGCGCGCTTCAAGGCTTACGCTGCCCAGCTTCCTGCCGTCGAGTAAATATTCTATCCTTCCGACCTCTTCTCCACGCTCGACAGGGGCGTATAGGAAGCAGTCCCGGATCACCCTTCGCTCGATATTCTTCGACCTGCCCTTTTCTATTACAAGGTCGAGGTCGCGCCCGCACGAAAGGGGCACGCTTTCGCGCTCGCCGCCGACGCACGGCAGCGAGAAGCTCTCTGAGCTGTCATGAGTACGGACGCGCTCAAGGCGCGAAAAGCCGTAATCGTACAGCCTGATATGGTCGTTCCAATCGTCGCGGTCGTCGAGCGTCACGCAGATAAGAGTTACGCCGTCCCTCCTCGCCGCCGACACCAGACACCTGCCCGCGGCGTCGGTATAGCCGGTCTTGCCGCCTATGCAATCGGGATAAAGCGTCAGCAGGCGGTTGTGATTCCTGTAGGAAACTCGCTTGCCCTCCGGCTCCTCAAAGCTCACCGAGGCGCTTTTTTGCGAGGTAAGCTCCGCGAACGCCTTGTTTTTCAGCCCTTCCTCCATGAGCAGGGCGAGATCAAAGGCGCTGCTGCAGTGCCCTTCGGCGTCCAGTCCGCTCGGGGTGACAAAGCGGGTATCCGCCATGCCCAGCCTCTTGGCTCTCGAGTTCATCAGCTCCGCGAATTTCTCAAAGCTCCCCGAGATAGTCAGCGCCGCCGCGTTCGCCGCGTCGTTGCCCGAGCACATCATCATGCCGACCGCGAGATCGCTCAGGCGCAGCTTATCCCCGTACTTCAAATACATCGAGCTGCCCTCGGCAGTCATCTCGCGAGTGAAGGTCAGCAGAGAATCGCCCTTTGACGCCGCTTCAAGCGTCAGAAGCGAGGTCATCAGCTTGGTGGTGCTCGCGGGCTTCATTTTGGCGTGGGGAGCCCTCGAGAGCAGAACCGAGCCGTTGTCGGGGCAGTAGAGCACAAAGGCGGAAGCGGAGGCTTCCGGCTCCGAGGCAGCCCCGGCGGAAAACATGCAGAGCGCTGTCATTATCAAGCAAAGCAGGATCGACGTTAATTTCTTCACCGGATATCCCTCCCAAGCATTTTACGCCCGGGAGCGGAGGATTAGAACGTATCACTGCTCAAGACGGCAGATCAGACGTCAAAATCATCAACGGTGATCTCCGAGAAATCATCCTTATCCTTCTCTTCCTTCTTGTCCTTCTTCTTCTTTTTGCGGTCGCTGATGAAGCCCTTCACCTTGTCAACAACATCCGGGACCATCTCGGCGATCTTCTCGATGCCGTCACCTCCCTTGACCGAAATGAGCTTGACCTCGCCTTGATAAACGGTGAGAAAGCCGACAGGCTGGATCGTGATGCCCGCGCCGCTGCCGCCGCCGAAGCAGTCCTTGTTCTCCTTCTTGGTGGGCAGATCGGAGCCGCCCGAGGCAAAGCCGTAGCTCACCTTGGAAACGGGTATGATCAGCGTTCCGTCGGGAGAGGTGATCGGGTTGCCGATGATGGTGTTTACATCTACCATCTCCTTGATTTTTTCCATTGTTACGTTCATTAAGTTTCCAATCGGATGATCCATTGCGCATTCTCCTTTATTTTGATTATTTATATTAAACTCTTTAATATCCTTTTTTGTGGTCTTGCCGTTTCTCAGGTTGATAAGCAGCCTCAGCGCCTTGAAGCCGTGGCGCAAAACCAGCGCTATGAGCCAAAATACGCGGACGTAAACCCTCGCCTCGAGGTGATAGGCGCTCTTAGCGCCCTCCTCGAAATTCGGCGCGATGTCAACTCCGTAGCGTTTGCACTTGCAGACGCTGACGAGCAGGCTGACGGCGGGATAGACCGCCATGCAGTACCTTCCGAAGCCTACGGCGGTCTCGTCGGCGTCCTCGCCGGCATAGGTTATGCTGATCTGGAGATTTTTGATCACGAGATGCTTGAAAAAGCTCCTCATGACTCCGCCCGCGAGCTCCGCCAGCTGACTGATGAGGTCAAGCAGCCAGGTAATGCCTTTTTCCTTGACAAGATTGGGCTTTTCCTTCTTCTCCTCGGGCTTTTCCTTTTTCTTTGAGGGCTTCTTCTCCTTTTTCGGCTTCTCCTTCTTAGGCTTCGGAGGATAGAGCCTGATCCTGACAAAGGCGATATGCGCCCAAGCCTCAAGCTTTTCGTCAAACCTCGCCGAAGCTCCCACAGGTATCAGCATTATCAGCGCCAGAAAGAGTATTATTCCCAAAGCGATGTATAAGCCTGTCAAGAATAACCCTCCTTCTGTTTTTATATTTCCATGATCGAATTATTTTCTGCGGTCAAATTTTTATTTCTATAGTTGAGTTTTATTTCTTTAGTCGAATAATACTTCTATATCGGGATTTTATTTCTTCTATAGAATTATATCCTTATTTATTTTCCAAATAAGAATAAAAGCTGTCGAGCGTATTATTCGATATTAGAATTATCATCTGTTGTATTTTCTTTATCGGAATATTGCTCGTCTGTATTTTCTAAAATAGAATTATCCTGTGCTTTATTTTCTTCTGAGGAATTATCATCCTTGTTCTCCCCGTCCTCGGGCAAGGGAGGCAGCTCCTCGAGCGAGCTGACATTAAAGCAGCGCAAAAAATGCTCTGTCGTGCCGTAGAGCAGAGGTCTGCCGGGCAGCTCAAGCCTGCCCTTCTCCTCTATCAGACCCTTGGCGGTGAGGCTGCCGATGACCCCGCTGCAATCGACTCCGCGCACCTGCTCAACAAACGCCTTGGTGACCGGCTGGTTGTAGGCGACGACGGCAAGCACCTCAAGAGCCGCCTGCGAAAGCGGCGTATTTCGGCGCAGATCCATGACCGTGCGGATCTGCGGGGCATATTCCTTGCGCGAAACCATCTGAAAAGCAGTGTTAAGTCTTATTATCATGATTCCCGATCCGCGCGCCTCGTATTCATCCGCAAGCTCCTCGGCGAGAGCTTCGGCTTCTTCCTCCCCGATTTGGAGAGCCTCGGCGATCCTCGAAAGCTCGACCGAATCGCCGCTCGCGAAAAGTATCGCCTCTACCGCCGAGCTTTTGTTTATCTCATCCATGCTTAGTCCTTTACCTCTCTATCATTCTCACAACGGCGTTTTCTCCGCTTCCCTCGATCCGAACCCGCTTGCCCTTTACAAGCTCGAGCGTCGCTAAGAAGGTCGCGACCAGCTCGCTCTTACCCTCGCAAGCCTCAAATATCTCATGGTATTCCAGCTTCTTTCCGTGGCGAAGGCGGCGCATCAGGTGGATTATCCTGCTGTTTACCGAAACGATCTTGTGGGCGACTATGCCCGAAAACGCCTGCTCGCTCGGCGGAAGCCTGCGCTTGCCGCGTCCTACCGCGCTGATATATGCCCTCGCGATATCCCCGCTTGGGTGCGAACGGTTATAGGTGAGATCGAATTCAACGGGAGAAGCCCCGCGAAAAAAACGGTCGAAGTCATAGATCTCGCCGAGCTTCCCGGCGATCTCGCGACAGACGGCGTATTCGAGAAGCTGACCGGAAAGCTCCTTTTTCAGCTCCTCCGCCTCCTCCTCATACTTTGGCAGCAGCATGACCGACTTTATGTAGACCAGCCGCGACGCCATGGTGAGAAATTCCGAGGCGATATCCATCTGGTTTTCGCGCATCAGCGCGATCTGCTCCATATACTGCTCGAGCAGCTCGGATATTTGAATATCGTAAATGTCGATTTTGTTTTTAGAAATGAGCGTCAGCAGCAAATCAAGCGGTCCCTCAAAAGCCGGCAGCTTGTATTGCAGTGTAACCGTTTCCATGCCGCCTCCTCAGCCGATAAACGCGGTAAAGGGGAGCTTGGCAAGCCACGAAAGACCTTTGAGGACAGCGCCGGAAAGATAGCTCAAGCCGCCGCTCAGCGGACCGAAGGAGATCAGCACGAACAGGGCGACGAAGAATATCATCTGGTAGCGGTAGCAGAACTCAACAGCCTTGTCGGGCAGAAAGGCGAAAAGGATCTTTGAGCCATCGAGCGGAGGTATCGGGAGCAGGTTGAAAACCGCGAGGTTTACATTCACCTGAATATAGAAGCTCAGGAAAATGCCCACGAAAACACCGAAGCCCGAATACATGAACGACGCGGCGACAGCCCAGAGCAGATAGTAGATCAGCAATCCGACAAAAGCCGCGACAAGGTTCGCGACGGGACCCATGATCGCGCAGATCGCCATTCCGACCTTGGGATTCTTGAATCTGTTGGGATTGATCGGCACCGGCTTTGCCCAGCCGAAGCCGGTAAAAAGCATGAAAAGCGCTCCGACCAGATCGATATGACTGAGCGGATTGAGCGAGAGCCGCCCGCGCTGCTTGATATCCTTATCGCCGAGGACAAAGGCGGTCTGGGCGTGAGCCCACTCATGCAGGGGAAGGATCAGAAAAATGATGACCAAAACAGCCAGTATCTCGGCGACGGCGCTCTGCCAGGTGAGCTCGCCCCGAAAGAGTTGAAAAAGCATATAAGCCTCCTGAATTAAGGCAGCGCGCGATCCGCGGCGCTCCTCTGGTTATAGATAGTAATATTATACATTAAAAATGAGCAAATTACAAGTTATAAAAAGAAGTTAATAAATTTTTTAAAAAGGCTTGCAATTTATCTCATTTTCTGCTATTATAACAAAGTTAGGAATAAACAAAAAGACTAAGGAGGTGCAGACGCATGGCAAAATGTGAATTCTGCGGTAAGGATGTAAAGTTCGGCATCAAGGTATCTCACTCACACAGACGTTCCAACAGAACTTGGAAGCCCAATGTTCAGCGCGTAAAGGCTATCGTTGACGGTTCCCCCAAGCGCGTATATGCTTGCACCCGTTGCTTGCGTTCAGGTAAGGTCACCAGAGCTAACTGATAATTATTACATCAGAATACAAGGGAGCGGTTACCCGCTCCCTTTTTTCGTGCGCGCGCCAAAGGCGCATTATCCACGCGCCAAAGGCGCTCTATCCGCCTTTTTAAAGGTTCAGCTAAACCGCATACGTTCTGCGACGGCGGGTCAAAAATCGTTCTGACCGATGCCTTATGACAGCCCAAGCGCGGTGCGCCAAAGGCGCTCTATCCGCCTTTTTAAGGTTCAGCTAAACCGCATACGTTCTGCGACGGCGGGTCGCAAGTGCTGCTGAAACCCAACAGCAGAAATAATAAATCTGCGAAAAAAATCATGCTCAAAATCGGACAAAGAAAAAGGCTCGGTCCCCAATCAGGGCGCCGAGCCTTATACTTTTTTATCGACTAATACAGGATTCCCTTTTTACGCATCACAAACAGCACCGTCGTAGCGACTATCAGCGAGATCAGTACGATGAACGCGGTTCCGGTACCTCCGGTATCGACGTTTCCGTCTGGAGGCTCGGAGGCGGCGGGGGCTGTTTCCGCCGTGACTATGGGAACGGTGGCTGAGGCCGGAGCAGACGCGGGTTCGGATGAGACCGGCTTGCTCTCTACAGGCTCGTCGGGCGTATTCAGCGGGTTTCCGCTCGCGTCTGTCGGAATGACAGGCGGCGCTGTCGTCGCCTGAACAAAATTTGACTGCGTCAGGGTAGTCGTGCGGTCGGACTTGACAAAATTAAGCCCGCTGTTCTTCATCACCGCCGAATTCATGACAAGGCTCAGCTCCTTTTCGGGATCGGAAAGTCCTGTCGCGGGGTCGGAATCCGACACCTTGAGCACGTCAACCATCAGGTCGATCTTACTGGTGGCGGGTTCGTCGGGGTCTAGCTCCTTCAAATCAAAAACAAAGCTTGCGAACGGGGTCATTTTTCCGCTGAAATTAAAGAGCGCGGGATTTGAGGCGCAGTATTTGACGGTATCCTCGTCCACCCCGCTCAAAACTCCCATATCTCCGACCGAAGGGCAGATCGACTCCGGGGTATTTTTCTCGGGAGAAAGCGTCATCACCTTTGGATCGTAAATCATGAGCCACTGAGTACTGAGCACCCTCATTCCCAAATTGATCCAATAGGTCACGGTTATTTCCCTTGTGGCTGCGTTATAATCCGCGATAGCCGTCGGGAAATAGTTTGAGATCACGCTTACCGTCAGAGCGGGAAAGTCGGCAGGGATGATCTCCTCTGTAGTCGGTTCAACGGTTGACGGCTCAGACGCTTCACCCGCGAGGTCGCCCGAAATCAGCAATTCCTCCGGTTCCTCCCCGTTCTCGGCAAAAACACGGAAATCGGAAAATATGGTAAACAGAGTCAGCAGCGCAGCAACAGCCGCGCACAAGGCTCTTTTCGTCATTTTCCGCACCTCCTGTTTTTTCTGATTTAGAATTATGATGGGTATAAACTATATCAGGTTATAGTATAATACAAATCGCAAAAAAAATCAAGTAATCATTACAACCCTCTCCACCTATCAAAAAGCTGTTTCGGCAGACAGCTTTATTTGCCGTGGCGACGATCATTTTTAAACAAGCTTTTAAACCTCAGAAAAAACGCTCCCTCGAAAGGGAGCGTTTAAATCAAGCTAAATTACTTGCTGTACTTTTTGCGGGTGAAGTAGAATACACCGATAGCCGCAATGATAACAACGAAAGCGATAACAGCTACTGAAGCCTCGCCTGTAGCAACTGCGCCGTTAGCGCTGTTGGTACCGGTGGTGGTAGAGGAGCTGCCGCCCTGCCTCGCCTGAGTAGCGCCTGTAGCGTCTGCCGAAGGAGCGGGAACAGTTGTAGCGTTGGGATCCGCTGTTGTGGTGGGGATCTCAGGAGCTGTATTGTCAGCCCAGTACTTGCCGGTGAAGTTACCGAAGATCACATAATCGGTATCATCATAGGTGCGAACGATGCTGCCCCACTCGTCAACCTTGCAGCCCTCGGGAAGCTTGGTTGTATCAACGTTGCCGTTCTCGTCAAACTCGAGCTTCTCCTGCTCTTTTGCGAGGTCAAGTGTGGGCCAGATGCCGTAGTTGCCCTTGCCATAGTAGAAGTAGAAGGCACCCTCATAAGTGGGCATACCCTCGGGAACGATGGTGGTGCTGATCTTCATGGTCTCGGGACGAAGGTCTAAAACGTAAACCATGTTGTTAGCTACTACAGCGCAGCCTGAATCATATTCTGTTTCATCGAAGAAGTTGGATGCATAATCGCCGAATACGGAGAAATCCATATCCTCTCCGCCGTCCTTATAGCACTCATCCTCAACATAATCCCACCAATAGTCGGGATAGTAGTCGGAATCGCCTCTGCACCAGAACTCAACAGCCTCATCTACGCCCTGCTTAGCGGATTTGAAAGCGGGATCGTTAACGTCCATACCGCCGTCAAAATAGTTGCTGAAGATGATCATGGGAGCATTCTTGGGGCAAAGAGTCTTGTGAAGGTTGGGAACGCCTTCCTCATTTACATCCTCCGTCTTGTAGCCCGGCCAGCCGTGACCGCCCGCTACGTCGTTGGGAGTGTCGTCGCCGCCCCACCAGTAGATACCTGCGGGGTTACCTTCCTTCTCTGTCTCTTCATTTACCCACTGTCCGGGAGTCGCCATATAATAGGTATGGCATTTAGAAGCGTCAGCGGGAGTATAAGTAGGCAGACTGCCGATACCGGCGGCCGCTGTGCTGACAACGCCGCCCGCAATTACTGTAGCAGAAAGAACGCCTGCTAAAGCAATGCTGAAAATTCTCTTTTTCATTTCTATTCCTCCATTATAGTTCCGATTATAATATCGGTTGTAATTATTATAATATAAAACTTTTTAAAATGCAAGCAATATTTTAAAGTTACCGATGTAAATTTTGACAAAAAATCCTTCGGTTTTTATGCGAATTAAATAAAGTAATCGCCATTATCGCGCAAGCCGCCTACTTCTTGGGGCGTTTCACGACAAATACGACCGCGATCGCCGCCAAAGCGACCACAACGGGTATAGCAATTATGAGATAGATCATCGGCGAGCCGCCCTTGCTCTCCTCGCCGTCGACATAACGGGTGACCTCCTGAACCTCGTTTTCAACGACATTGTAGGTCACGGTTCCCTGATTTCCGACTACAGACTCATGATTATCCTTGTTCGGGGTATTATCGCCGCCCATTCCGTCGCGGTAATTGATGAAACCGCCCTGGTACTTGTAGAGGGTCTCCTCACCCTCGTTTATCGCCAGTATCCCGTCCTCAATGATCTTTTCATCGCCTACGCTCAGATCGTAGGTGAATTTATAGGAGGTGAGGGTTTCCATATCCTTGTCGTACATCTCGGTCACAAAGTAGGAAAGCTCCGTAGCCCCGCCCTTTTGAACGGTGAACTGACAGGTGAAGATCGGCTTTTTCTCCGAAAAACTCACAAGCTTGTAAATATCCGTCCAGTTCATCGGGATACAGCCGTCGAGGTGGGGATTGTATACCAGGCTGTCAAAGGTATCCGACGTAAGCGATTCATCGACGTATTTCAGGTATTCGCTGTCGTAGAAGAATCTAAGCTCAAAACCCATGATATCTTCCTTGGCTTCGCTCAGATTAAGCGAAAAGGTCACCACGTCGCCCTCCTTGACCTTGCCCAAGCCGTTGATCGTCAGCTCGTCGGCGGCATAGGCGACGGATGCGGAAGCTCCGATAATGATAAGCGCCGCGCAGAGCGCCGCAATTTTTGTAAACAGATGTCTCATACTTTCAGTCCTTTTCAACCATATTATTCGGCAATTACCATTATATATTATTTATTTGGATATTTCAACTGATTCTTATACTTTTCATCTAATTTTTATTTTAGTAAT
>CACYIC010000037.1 GCA_902774325.1 uncultured Ruminococcus sp. | reverse complement strand
GGAACTATATCATTTTTTCAACAATTGAATATGTTTTCTACAAAAAATTAGAGGAGCCGTGAAGAACGAAGTCTTAAACTTCATTTCTTCACAGCTCCTTAATTATTGGTGCGAGTGACGGGACTTGAACCCGTACGTCATATAACACACGCCCCTCAAACGTGCCTGTCTGCCTATTCCAGCACACTCGCGTTTATCCGACTTTCTCGGACTCAACGATGGATATTATATCACAGTTTGAGGGTGTTGTCAATAGAAAAAGCGAAAAAAGTAAAAACTTTTCCGAGGACTTTTTCTTTCGTTTTCGGACTCGGCTCTTACTTATACTGATACCTAAAAAAAGCAGACAATCTTTGCGGTCTGATTTCTATCAGGAATCAGTTTTAAAAAGCGCCTCCATCTTTTTCTTTATCTGATTCTTTCTCTTTTCGGTTTCCTCGGCGCTGAGGAAGCAGCTCTCCTGCTCAAAGCGCAGCACATCTCCCTCGCTGATATTTTTAGGCAGCGAGGAGCGGTCTATTATATTCTGTTCGCCGTTCTCACCTTGGAGCACCGCCTTTTCGCCTTCGAATCTGTCAACTATAAATTTCTTCATTATTTCTCCCTCACAATCGAACGGGCTTGGGTCTTTACCTCATATTCTTTTCCGTCTGTAGCTACGATCACGGTTTTGTCCTTATCAGTGCGGTATATCTCGCAGCCCGCGCTGTTGAGAAGCCCCAGAGTTTCTGGATGAGGATGGCCGAAGCTGTTGTCCTCGCCGCAGGAAATGACCGCGATCTTCGGCTTTACGCTGTCGAGCAGCTCCTTTGTGGTCGAGGTCCCGCTTCCGTGGTGACCTACCTTCAAAACATCAGCCGGCTCTATCTCGCCGAGCTTTGAAAGCTCCGTCTTTTGGGCGTCTCCCAAAAACAGGAAGCTCGAGTCCTTGTAGGTAATACGGATAATCAGAGAGCTGTTGTTCAGGTCATCTTCATCGACGGTTTCCGGCGCTGTTATTTCGGCGGTCAGCTCCTTTTCTTCAACTATTTTCACTCCGGCTTCACCCTTATTGATCCGCAGACCCTTTTCGGAAATCGCCTCGAGCAGATTTTCAAAGCTGTAGGTATCGGATACCGCCTCGGACATGAAAACCTCGCCTATATCAAAATGCCTCACGATATATGGCATCGAGCCGATATGGTCGGAATGAGGGTGGCTGGCTATGAGATAATCTATCTTCTCACAGCCCCTGCTCCTCATATAACGAATGATGTTTTCGCCGTAGTAGTTTTCGCCCGCGTCAATAAGCATCGTCTCGCCGTTCGGCAGTTCGATAAAGCATGAATCGCCCTGCCCGACGTCAAGAAAATGCGCAACCAGCCGCGCTTGCTCTTTGCCGGCGTTTTCCTCCGTACATGAGGAAAACAGGAGCGCCGTCATCAGCGCGGCGAGGACCGCCGCCGCGAGCCGCCTGAGAAGTGCGCGTCTCATCATGCGCTGAGCCCTCCGTCGCTGCCCGTATAGAGCTGGTAATACTTGCCCTTTTGCTCAAGAAGCTGTTCATGAGTTCCGCGCTCGATTATTCTTCCGTGCTCAAGCACGATTATGCAGTCGGAATTCTTTACCGTGGAAAGACGGTGAGCTATCACAAAGGTCGTTCTGCCGTGCATCAGCTTATCCATGCTCTCCTGAACCATCTTTTCGGTTCGGGTATCTATCGAGCTCGTCGCCTCGTCAAGTATCAGCGCGGGAGGATCGGCTACCGCGGCGCGCGCTATCGCAAGCATCTGGCGCTGTCCCTGACTGAGATTTCCGCCGTCAGCCTTGATCACGGTGTTGTAGCCGTCGGGAAGCTGGCGGATAAAGCTGTCGGCGTTCGCCAGCTTTGCCGCCGCGATCACCTCTTCATCCGTCGCGTCAAGTCTGCCGTAGCGGATATTCTCCATTATGGTATCGGTGAACAGATTGGTTTCCTGTAGAACCATTCCAAGCGAGCGGCGCAGATCGGATTTTTTGATCTTGTTAATATTGATACCGTCATAGCGGATCTTGCCGTCCTGAATATCGTAAAAACGGTTTATCAGATTTGTTATCGTGGTCTTTCCCGCGCCCGTGGAGCCTACAAAGGCGATTTTCTGCCCGGGGTCGGCATAGAGCTTGATATTGTGGAGCACGATCTTTTCGTCCGTATAGCCGAAATCCACGTCATCCATCACCAGCGCGCCCTCGAGCGGCTTGTATTCGACCTCTCCCGTCGCCTGATGGACATGCTTCCACGCCCAGCTTCCGGTGCGCTCCTCGGTTTCGACTATTTTGTTATTTTCTTTTTTAGAATTAACAAGCGTAACATAGCCGTTGTCCTCTTCGCTTTTTTCATCGAGCAGAGTAAATATCCTCTCGGCGCCGGCAAGCGCCATCACGACGCTGTTTATCTGCATGCTCACCTGGTTTATCGGCTGGCTGAAGCTCCTGTTGAAGGACAGGAAGCTCACGAGCTGTCCGAGGGTTATTCCCAATACGCCCCCGTTAAAAAAGCTGAAGGTCGCCAGACAGCTGCCCGCTATGGCGCAGAGAACATAGCTTACATTGCCGAGCTGGGCGTTGATCGGCATCATGATATTGGCGAACTTGTTGGCGTTGTAGGAGCTTTTGAAGAGCGTATCGTTGAGCTTTTTAAAATCCTCGATGCTCTTCTGCTCGTGATTGAACACCTTTACTACCTTTTGACCCTTCATCATCTCCTCGATGAAGCCGTTCTCCTTGCCGAGGTCGTTCTGCTGGGCAAGGAAGAATTTTCCGCTCTTGCCCGCGATGGCTTTTGATACCAAAAGCACGACGACGACCATGGAAAGAGTCACGAGAGTCAGCGGGACGCTGAGAGCGAACATGCTGATCAGCACCGCTACGATCGTGATCGCGCTTGTGAGAACCTGCGGAAGGCTCTGGCTTATCATCTGGCGGAGCGTATCGACGTCGTTGGTATAGACGCTCATGATATCTCCGTGAGGATGGGTATCAAAGTACTTTATCGGAAGGCTTTCCATGTGCTCGAAGATCTGACAGCGAAGATCGCGCATCGTTCCCTGAGTAACATAAACCATGATCTTTGACTGGGCAAAGGTAGCTCCCGCTCCGATGGCATAGAAGGTCATGACGCGGATTATCGCCATGAGCAAAGGAGTAAAGTCGGGATCTGTCTGCCCGATCATGGGGGATATATAATCGTCGATGAGGGCTTGGGTGAACATCGTTCCCTGAACGCTCGCCAAAACGCCGACGATTATGCAGACAAAAACGATTATGATGTGAACCTTATACTTTTTCATCACTATCCCCATCAGCCTCTTTAGGGTCTGCCTGGGATTATTCAGCTTTGGGCGCGGCTGCATATTGCGCCTTCCCTTGGGCATCGTCGCCGCCATTTCACATCTCTCCCTTCCTGTCAAAATCGCCGTTGCCGACCGTCTGAGCCGTATAGATCTCCTTATATATCTTGCAGCTCTTCATCAGCTCGTCGTGAGTGCCGACGGCGTTGATCTCGCCCTTTTCCATCACCACGATGCGATCCGCCTTCTCAACGCTTGAAACGCGCTGAGATATTATCAGCTTGGTGGTGTCGGGGATCTCCTCGGCAAAGGCTCGGCGTATCCTCGCGTCCGTCGCGGTATCGACCGCGCTGGTCGAGTCGTCAAGTATCAGGATCTTAGGCTTTTTGAGCAAGGCTCTGGCTATGCAGATCCTCTGCTTCTGACCTCCGGAAACGTTCGTTCCGCCCTGCTCGATCACCGTATTGTAGCCGTCGGGAAAGGCGCTTATAAATTCGTCTGCGCAGGCGAGCCTGCAGGCGTTCACGCACTCCTCCTCGGTGGCGTTCTCATTGCCCCAGCGGAGATTATCGAGAATCGTTCCGCTGAACAGCACGTTCTTTTGAAGCACGACCGAGACCTCGTCGCGAAGGGTCTTGAGGTCGTAGGAGCGCACATCCTTGCCGCCCACCTTGACGCAGCCCTTGCTCACGTCGTAGAGTCTGCCGATCAGATTGACCAAGCTCGTTTTGGAGCTGCCCGTTCCGCCGATTATTCCTATGGTCTCGCCCGACCTGATATGAAGCTCTATATTGCTGAGCACGGGACGCTCGCTCGTTTCGCTGTAGCTGAACTCGACGTTCTCGAAATCAATGCTGCCGTTTTCTACCTCGTAATCGGGATCTTCGGGGTTCGTGAGGGTCGATTCCTCGTTGAGCACGCCCGAAATTCGCTTAGCGCTCGCAAGGCTCATTGTGAGCATCACAAAAACCAGAGCGACCATCATCAGGCTCATGAGGATCTGCATGCAATAGGTGAGCATGGTGGTGAGCTCTCCCTTGGTAAGCTCGCCGCCGACGATCATATTCGCGCCGAACCAGCTTATCGCTATGATAGAGCCGTAGATCGTAAGCGTCATCAGCGGAGAAACCGATACCATCATATTTTCCGCCTTGACAAAGAGCTTGTAGAGGTTATTCGCGGCGCGGTTGAACTTGCCGACCTCATAGTCCTCGCGGACGAACGCCTTGACGACGCGAATCGAGGAGACGTTTTCCTGAACGCTCGCGTTCAGCTCGTCGTAGCGGTCGAAAACCTGAGAAAAATACTTGTATGTCCTTGTGATGACAAAAGCCAGCACCAACCCCAAAAACGCTATCGCGATCATGTAAACGCTCGAGAGCTTGAGGTTGATTATCATAGTCATCGTCATCGCCGCGATCAGATTGATCGGCGCGCGTATACAGATGCGCAGAAGCATCTGATAGGCGTTTTGGATATTCGTAACATCCGTAGTCATGCGGGTGACGAGTCCCGCGGTCGAAAATTTGTCGATGTTCGCAAAGGAGAAGGACTGGATCTTGATGAACATGGCTTCTCTCAGATTCCTGGCAAAGCCCGCTGAAGCCTTTGCGCCGTATATTCCGCCCATAGCTCCCGCGAACAGCGCGACGAGCGCGCAAAGAACCATGCCCAGTCCCGTGAGCATGATATGGCGCATACCTTCATCGCCTCCCTTGAGAATACCGTCGTCGATCATCGACGCCATTAGCCAGGGGATTATTGTTTCCATCGCAACCTCAAGGATCATAAAAAGCGGCGTAAAAACGCTCTCCTTGATATAGCCCTTGATGTGAACCGCCAGGGTTTTCAGCATACCGTCACTCCTTTCGCGTCGCTCGACTCTATTCCGCTTCTCAGCTTATGAACAAGAGCGATAAGGGTCTCGCGCTCCTCCTCTGTGAGCAGGGAATCATAGAATTCGTCGCTGTCGCGGATCGTCTGCCTGATCAGATCGTTGAACCTCTCGCCCTCGACCGTGAGCTCAAGCTTTTTGAGCCGCGCGTCCGAATCCACGGATATCCTGCGGATATAGCCCTTCTTTTCCATATTCTTCACTATGCTCGTAACGCTCGAGCGGGAAATAGCGAAGGCGGACTCGATATCCTTTTGATACACGTCCCTGTCGCGGTTTTGATCGAGGTACCCTATTATCCAGCCGTGCATGAGTGTCAGCTTGTCGATCCCCGCTTCGCTAGCGGATTTCAAAAAATGCCGCTGCATGACGTGATCTACCGCCTTGAGCTCGTGCCCTATAGAACGGATTTCATCTCCGCACATTCCATTACCTCCAATTTGTTTATATTAGAACTGTTCGATATTGAACTATCTGTATATATTATAACGCGCGGATTTTTTATGTCAATAGCCAAAAGAAAAAAAGTGTTCCTAAAATTTTAAGAACACCTTTTCAGATTATTAATACGTCTTTTACCTATGCTTTATAAAAAAATCAGGCGCGAGGTATCGCTTTTTTCAAGACGGCGGTGGCGTCCCTGATATCGAATTCCTTGTCGCCGTTTATATCTCCCGCGAATTTGATATACTCGTTTTCGTCGCGGTCGGAATAACCGATCTTTCCGGCGATATACTCCTGAATAACCGTCGCGTCGAGCGCGTCCGAGCTTCCGTCGAGATTCAGATCCTTCATCGTGGAAGGAACCTCTCCGCCTGCCATCACAAAATCGACAGCCTCATCCTCCATCAGCGCCTGAGCCGTTTCGGTATTCGTCTCAACGATGAAAAGTCCGACGGTATCATAGGCTTTTTTTATATTGACCCCGTTCTCCGTCAGCCTTTTTTTCAGCTTTGCCGCGCGCTCGTTGCTCACGAACAGCCTTCCCATGAAGCCGTCCAGCTTTTCGACAAGCGAATAAGCGTAATCGTTATCCGTTACCAGCCGCTCAAGGTCTATCCCCCGGGTCAGATAAAAGGTTCCCGCAAGGGTGACGATATATGGGTTTGAAAGATCGAGTCCGCTGTAGACCGCGGCTTTGTCATAGCTTTTCAAGCCCGCCTTGGCGCTGAGCTTCGAGTAGCCGTTTATGATCGAGTAACCGAGCGACATCCTGCTCTCGCTTTTGATATCCTCCGGCTTGAATGATACGGCGGCTGTCAGCATCGAGCAGAGAAACGCCGCGCAGATAAATACCGATAATAATATTTTCTTCATAAAAACAACCCTCCGCTGTTATTGTTTGCGGAGGGATAAAAATTATTTTTTCTTTTTACGGAATATTTTGAACAGCCTTGATATTTTAAAACTCACGATCACGTTATGATAAACGCAGTTGAATTCAGCGCCGAACATGAAGCAGACAATGCAGAAATAAAGCCAGACCATGATAACAGCCAGCCTCGTCAGACCTCCGTAAATCGAAAAGCCGTTAAAATCACTGACGTAGATCGAAATGCCCCATGAGAGCAGCATCCACGACAAAGCGCAGAAAACCGCGCCCGGAAGCTGATTGCGAAAACCGAACTCGCGCCTTTTTTTCCATTTCAGGTTGGGGATATTTCTGTAGGTAAAAAGCGAAAGGAACAGGAGATAAAAGAAGATGATGACATATCGCAGATAGAAAATATATGAAACAAACTCCGGCAGCTCGTCCAAAAATGGCTGCAAAAGCTCATGGAGCCTCGAGCCGAGGATAATGAGGACGATCGAAACAAGCAGAAGCGCAAAATACGCGATCGTATATATCATCGACCTGAGCCGAAGAAAGAACCAGTTTCTGTTCTCATAGGTCCCGTGGATACGGTTGAGCCCGTTCGTTATCGCGTGGATCCCCTGAGCCGCCGACCAGAGCGTCATGATTATGGTGATAAACGAGATCCCCGCGGCGTTTTGATAGACGTTTCCCAAAAAATTGCTGACGTATTCCGTGACGCTCTCATTGAAAACCGTGCCCAAGGCGCTCTCGAGGGTTTCGGCGGGGATATGCAGATTCTGGAGCACAGACACGCAGAACATGGAAAGCGGAAAGATCGAAAGCACCAGAAAGAACGCCGATTGTCCCGCTATCGCGAAGATATTGTCATCCGATATTTTTGACAGGAACGGGTAAAGCCTGTAGACAAGCTTGGTGTATTTTTCGCGCATAAGCTTATTTTTCGCCGCCGCTCTTTCGGGACTGCACGTTGTAGGAGGCGCGGGTGAGCGCCTTTTCGCTCAGGAAATGCTCAAAGAATTTGACAAGCTTCATTCCGAAGCCGGGAATTATTATCATCTTGCCCTTGAACGCCTTTTTGACCGCGTAGCGCGCCACTCTGCGCGCGTCCAGCCCTTTTACCGAAAACCTGACGTTTGCCACATCGTTGAAGGAGGTGTTGACAGGACCGGGGCAGAGCACAGAAACCTTCACCTTGCTTTTCTCCCTGCGCAGCTCCTCATTGATTGCCTGAGTGAGTCTGACGACGTAGTTCTTTGAAGCGTAATAGCTCGAGAAGGTCGGTCCCGCGTTGAAGCCCGCCATCGAGCCGACGTTGAGGATAACTCCGCTGCCCCGCTCGAGCATATCGTTGAGGTAAAGCTTTGTCAGGATATGAACCGCGCAGATATTTGTGTGGATCAGCTCCATCTCGCGCTCGAGGGGAACGTCCCAGAACTTTCCGTAGGCTCCGAAGCCCGCGTTGTTTATGAGCACGTCTATCTTCTCGTCGAGATGATAGTACAAATCATAAGCGTCCTGCTCGCGGGAAAGGTCGATAGTGATGACGCGCACATCAACATTTTTCAGCTCGTCCCTGAGCTTGTTGAGCTCGTCGGTGCGCCGCGCGGCGATCACAAGATCATATCCCAGCTCCGCCAGATAAACGGCAAACTCTCTGCCGAGTCCCGAGCTTGCGCCTGTAATCAATGCCTTCATATTTACTCCCTCACTGCTGTTAAGCACATCCAGCCGTGCTTTTTATTGAAATGCGCCCGAATATTGTGATAGCCCGCGCGGAAAAGCATGTCTTCCATCTCTTCCCTTCCGACGGCTTCTATTCCCAGGCTTTTTTCGACCCTGCTCCACTTGTCGGGATCCGATTCATCCTTTACCATCTCAAAGACCAGCAGCAGCCTGCCGCCCGTCTTGAGCGTGCGAAGGATCTCCTTGAGATCGGAAAGCTTGTTTTCCCAAAAATAATAGGTTTCCACAGCTGTCACAAAATCAAACTTTTCATCCTCAAACGGAAGCTGAGAGACGGACGCCTGACTTATCACAGCCTTGCGGCAGAGCACGTTTTTGTGGTTGAGCTTCCGGGCCTTTTTTACGCAAAGCTCCGAATAATCTATTCCGTAGACCTTTCCGCTGCCGACCCGCCCGCAGAGCTTCCGGATGGTTCTTCCGCCGCCGCAGCCGACGTCGAGGATAACGCTTCCGTTCTCGAAATCAAGGTATGAGAGCGCCCAGTCGGTTAGCTCCGAATGACCCTTGTTCATTGAACGGATCATCAGACTGCCCCAGAAGCCCATCGGCTTTCCCGCGTTTTCAACTAATCTGTGATATTTCATTCCGTTTCACTTCCGCTCTTTTATATTTTGCTACAGTTTAATTATATTATTACTCAATTGGAACGTCAAGTGATTTTTGTATATAAATAAAAATAAAAATGCCGCGCGATCTCTACCCCGCGCGGCATCGGAAAATCATTTGCGTTTTTCGTCAATACTCGCCTTTATCATATCAAAGGTAACGCCGTACTTCTTCGCTATATCCGCCGCGTAGCTCACGCCCTGAGGCGGCGCGATAGCTACCTTGAAGCTGCGCTCACCCTTGCATACGCCGGTGATGAGGCTCTCAGCCCTGCTGGTTCCCTCGCCCGAATTGAGCTCGTCAAGACTCTTTGCCAGCTCGTGCATGTGGGTGTTGAAGATAGCCCTTACGCCCAGATATCTCATAGCCTTGACGACGTCCTTCGCTATGAACAGGCCCTCGGCAACGCTGGTGGTCGCAAGGCTCTCGTTGAGCAGCATAAGGCTGCGTGAGGTGGCGACGTCAAAGATATGCGAGAGGCGCTGACTCTCCTCGCCGAGTCTTCCGAGGTCGACGGTGTCGTTCTCGTCGGCGGGAAAGTGCGTATAGATGTTGTCGCAGGGACTTATCTCGGCTTCACGCGCCGGAATATATATCCCCCACTGGGAAAGCAGCATACAGAGTCCGACAGCCTGGGTGAATATCGTCTTGCCGCCCCTGTTCGGTCCCGTCATTATATATATGCGCCGCTCGTCGTTAAAGTCAAATTCATTGGTGATGATATTGATCTCCTCGCCGCGAACCTTGTTGATGGCGAGCTTTAGATTATATAATTCCTTAAAGGAACAATTTCTCTCATCGGCAGGAAGTATTTTCGCCTTGCACATCGGCATTCCCGTCGCCATGATCTTATCCGTCAGCTCAGCCCAGCGGATGTAAAAGATTATCTCGGGCATGAGGCTTATCAGAGAGTAGCCGCTGATATTGATATAGCGTCTGAGCGTCGACTTTATTTCCGAAACCGTGCGCTTCATTATGGTCGTAACGGGCTTGCTTATCGCGTTGGAGAGCGTATCGCCGCCCGCGATCGAGCTCACCTCAAACTTGACGTCGTTGCTCACGGCGCTGCCCTGAAAGCTTCCGATTATAAGATTCGAGGTCGGCGGGCTCGCGGGATGGAAATGCTTTATATCCGAGGTGTCGGTGCCCTCGTGCAGCTCCGATTTCTGCCTGTCGGCAAATTTCATAAAGCGGCGCATGAGTCCGGTATCCGTAAACTTGGTATCGTTTAGAGAGATGATGCCAGCGGATTCGGGGCGCAGCATGGAGTCAAGATTGACGCCTATAGTGATGCTTTGGAGCCTTCTCGCCTTCTCGAGGGTTTCGTCTATATCGGCTTTAAGCTCGGGAAAGCCGCTCTCGCGGTCGATATCGGTGACGATCTGCCTGAGCTCCCTCATTCCCTGCGACTGAACCTCTATTGCTTCCAGGGTGTTTTTGATCATAGTTATGCAGCTAACATATTCGTCGATCTCTCGCAGGCGGTTCACAAGCGACCAAAACGCGGAGCCGTCCTGATCCTTCTGAAAGCGCTCGATATCGCGCAGGTCGGCAAGTCTGGCGACAAGCTGCTCCATTGCCTCTCTAAGCTTGGGAAAACGAAGAAAATCCTCAAAAACATCGCAGCGGTAGCGGATGGTTTCGGAATCGTCGTTTATTTGAAGCATGAGCTTGCGCAAATGCTCGCGCTCGTAGCGGACGTCCGTAAGCGCGTCGAGCATAAAATCTATCGACAGATCGTTTATCGCCTCGGGAGTGAGCTTTCTCTCCTCGCGCGGCGCGTTTTGGGGATACATCAGACTGAATTCCATAAAAACCTCCGTTTACAAATGACTTTTACTCAATTATATCAATTGAACAGAGAAAAATCAATAATTCTCGGCGCCAAAATCACTTTTAAAATAATTATGCATCCGTATCCCGTTATTACCTGTTATTATATTTTCTATTGAATCGCTTATAACAGCTTCAGCGTAAAATATCGCAGAACAAGGAGCGCAACGCAGCTATGCGGAATTTTTCACGACGGCTGTTACAGTTTTTTTATTTGAAGATAGTATAAAACGATCCGCCCTCGCAGCCTTTCGGAAGTGAGGGCGGATCATCCTTATTGAAATATTTATTTCAAAAAATCAATCTCTTCTGAACAGATCGCGGGTGTATACCTTTTCCTCGACGTCGCCGAGCACATCCGCGTCATAGCGATTCGCGACAATAACGTCCGACTGAGCCTTGAACTTCTCCAAATCATTTACAACAAGGCTGTTGAAGAAGGCGGAGCCGTCATCAAGTGTGGGCTCGTAAATGATTACGGGGATACCCTTCGCCTTGATGCGCTTCATTACTCCCTGAATAGCGGAAGCGCGGAAGTTATCGGAATTGCTCTTCATGGTCAGTCTGTAAACGCCGACGACCTTGGGCTGATACGAAAGGATCTGATCCGCGATGAAGTCCTTTCTCACGGTATTGCTCTCTACGACCGCCTTGATCATTGTCTGGGGAACATCCTTGTAGTTTGCGAGGAGCTGCTTTGTATCCTTTGGCAGGCAGTAACCGCCGTATCCGAAGGAAGGATTATTGTAGTGACCGCCGATGCGCGGATCCATGCAAACGCCGTCGATGATCTCCTGGGTGTTGAGACCCTTTGTCTGAGCGTAGGTGTCAAGCTCGTTGAAGTAGCTTACGCGGACAGCTAGATAAGTATT
Organism: uncultured Ruminococcus sp.; assembly: GCA_902774325.1. Classification (GTDB taxonomy): domain Bacteria; phylum Bacillota; class Clostridia; order Oscillospirales; family Acutalibacteraceae; genus Ruminococcoides. Next base: position 20,797 of record CACYIC010000037.1, on the reverse strand, counting down.
CGCGAAAAGCTTGATCGCTTCCGCCTCGGTGGGATGGGTAATGAGTACCTTTATATCCTTGTCCTCCGCTCCCTCGCGAAGCAGCTCGGCAAACATCTCCGCCTGCTCCCTGCGGTCCTCGTCGGCGCCGACAACTATCCTCGAGGGATGGAGATTATCGTAAAGCGCTTTTGACTCGCGAAGAAACTCCGGGCTGAAAATAATATTGTCTATTCCGTATTTGGCTTTTACGGATTCGGTGTAGCCGACGGGGATCGTGGACTTGATAACCATGAGCACGTCGGGATTGACGGCAAGCGTCTGCTCGATCGCGTCCTCAACCGCGGAAGTGTCAAAAAAGTGATTCTTATCGTCATAGTTAGTGGGTGTGGCGATAATAACGAGCTCGGCGCTTGCGTAGGCAGCAGCCTTATCGGTGGTAGTGCGGAGCTTGAGCTCGCGTTTTCCCGCCTTTACCTCGTCAAAGAATCTTTCGATCTCATCATCCTGAATGGGACTTGTCCATTGGTTGAGCATTTCCGCTTTCTTTTCCGTCGTAGTAATAGCCGTTACCTCATGATGCTGAGCCAGAAGCACCGCCAGCGAAAGTCCGACATAACCCACTCCTGCAACTGTAATTTTCATCTTTCTTACCTCTCTTTTATAACTATTTGCGTTTGAATATTCAGATCAGCCGGATAATCAATTGCATAAACGACTGAAGCCTTTCATGTTAAGGGCGATCCATGTTAAGGGCGATCTGAATCGCTATACCCTTTCTCTCTTTATCATCCCGCATCAACGCTGATAAATCAGCCGCGTAAAATGATATCAGAGAAAAAACCTGTTGTTCTACAAAATAAAAGCCTAGAACTGCTCGATATTATCGTTTTTCTTAAAGCTTTTAATCCTTTTTAATTCTTTGACAGACTTTTTGTTACGCTTGAGGATAATCACCGCCGGACGATAGATCACCAGAAAGGGATAGGGTATTTTTCGTCCTGACATATTCGGATACAATCTTTCAAACTCTTTGCGCGGCAAAAAAATCCTCTTCATTATGTATTTGCACTTTGCTTTAGCGCTGTCTTCGTTTCCGAGCAAATGCATGACTCTGATTTTTGAAGTGCCCAGGGTGTTTGATTCCACAAAGAAGCCGAGAGCGCTCTGTTCTTTTTCGGTCAGAAGCCCTCCTCCGAATACCTTTTCGGCAAGCGCGCTGACATTTTCCTCAAAGGAAAGCAAGCCCAAGCCCGCAAGCTCCTTGTTTAGATATTCCCGGTCAAGCCCGGCGCCCGGTCCCCTGTTAAACATATATACATCCAACAGCGAACGCAAGCCCGTTCCCGAACCGGAATAGTGCTTGTGCAGATGGCAAATCAAAAACAAATAAAAATCCTCGTCGGTCATCCGGTAACAGAAGTCCGAGCCCTCTTCCCTGATAAGCCTGCTCCGGATATTTTTAAAATACTCATAAAGCTCCGGATACTTCACAGGGTTAAAGAGCGAATTGTGCATTTCAAAATCAATAACGTCGGACTTTTGATAAACGTCATGGTGATCCTTTGCAAATCTCCTGCACTCGTAGCCCAGTCCTTCCATTATCGCCTTAACATCAGCCATCCGAGCGCTGTCGCAAAGTATATCGTTATCACCCATCTCGCGCATAGCCAGCCTTGGATAATACCTATTGATAACTATTCCCTTGAGAGGAAGATGCCATATCCCCCGCTTATCAAACTCCGCGAATATTCTTTTGCACTCTATCTCATACTCGGAGAGCCTTCTGATAACCTTGTACTTTTCCTCGCGGAACGCCTCGGGAAGCGGCATGATCCGCTCCAGCGCGTATGCAACCGCAGCTGTCAGAGAATGGCGAAGCGACATCTCAAACAACGCGTCAAGATCCATCTCGGCGCATTTCTCACGGCTCGGCTCCTCTTCATTCACCGCGCAGGAAACAAGATAGATCAAATCCAAAGCGGGTTTTTCTATAGTGAACTGTCCCATATCTTCGACTCAGCGTCAATCTCTTCTGAAAAGGTCGCGGGTGTAGACCTTATCCTCGACATCATCAAGCAAAGCGTCGTAACGATTTGCTATGATCGCGTCGCAGCTCTTCTTGAAGCTTTCGATATTATTAACAACCAGCGAGCCGAAGAAGGTTGAACCGTTTTCGAGCGTGGGCTCGTATATAATTACGGTGGCGCCTCTCGATTTGATGCGCTTCATTACTCCCTGGATAGAGCTCTGGCGGAAGTTGTCGCTGTTTGATTTCATTGTCAGACGATATACGCCGACTGTTATCGGACGCTCCTTTTCAGCGTTCCACATGGAATTCTCGCTATAATAGCCCGCCTTATCAAGCACGCGATCCGCGATATAATCCTTGCGGGTGCGGTTGGAATCAACTATGGCGTGGATAAGATTCTCAGGCACATCCTGATAATTGGCAAGAAGCTGCTTGGTATCCTTGGGCAGGCAGTAGCCGCCGTAGCCGAAGCTCGGATTGTTGTAGTGAGTTCCTATTCTGGGATCGAGGCAGACTCCGTTGATGATATTCTTGGTGTCAAGTCCCTTTAACTCGGCATAGGTGTCGAGCTCATTGAAATATGAAACGCGAAGCGCAAGATAGGTGTTCGCAAAAAGCTTTACCGCCTCCGCCTCGGTGTAATCCATGAAGAGCGTGGGGATATCCTCTTTTTCGGCTCCCTCGACAAGCAGACGGGCAAACACCTCGGCAGCCTCCCTTGTTTCACCGTCACAGCCGACAATGATCCTTGAGGGATACAAATTATCATAGAGAGCCTTTGATTCTCTGAGAAATTCGGGGCTGAAAATGATATTATCGCTGCCTGTTTTCTCGCGGATATGCTTTGTATAGCCTACGGGTATAGTTGATTTTATCACCATTACCGCGTTCGGATTAACGCTCATAACAAGTCTGATAACCGACTCTACCGCGCTGCAGTCAAAGAAGTTTTTCTTTGGGTCATAGTTGGTAGGAGCGGCGATCACCACAAAATCGACATCGGAATAAGCGGTTTCGCCGTCCGTTGTGGCAAATAGCCTGAGCTCCTTTTCCGCAAGATACTTCTCGATATACTCGTCCTGAATGGGACTGAGCTTTTTGTTGATTTTCTCAACCTTTTCGGGTATGATGTCTACCGCCGTGACCTCATGATTCTGCGCGAGAAGGGTGGCTATCGACAAGCCGACGTATCCGGTTCCCGCGACTGCGATTTTCAGATCCTTGAATTCTCTCATATTGCTCACTCTCACTTATTTATAGTATTCCTTGTACCACTGTGCGAACAGGCGCAGACCCTCTCTGATCCCGATCTCGGGAGTAAAGCCGTAGTCGCGCTCCAGCGCCTCGCTGTCGGCGTAGGTTACGGGGACGTCTCCGGGCTGCATTCCCACAAGCTCACGGTGACCCTCAAAATCATAATCCGCAGGCAGGATCCCGGCATTTACAAGCTCCTTCTGGAGCGTCGCGATATAGTCCAGAAGATTCTCGGGCTGTCCGCCGCCTATATTGTAGATCGCGTAGGGCGGAACGGGAAGCCCGTCGTCGCCGGTCCTGCGCTCGGGCGCTCCCTGCATAACGCGGTAAACGCCCTCGATAATATCGTCAATATAGGTGAAATCGCGCTTGCAGTTTCCGTAATTAAATATTTGGATCCTGTTACCCGCCGCGAGGTTATTAGTCGCGGAGTAATAGAACATATCGGGACGTCCCGCAGGACCGTAGACCGTGAAGAAGCGAAGTCCCGTCGAGGGAATATCATAGAGCTTTGAATAAGCATGAGCAAGAAGCTCATTGCTCTTCTTGGTCGCGGCATAGAGCGAAACGGGGTTATCTACCATATCGTCGGTCGAAAACGGAACCTTTTTGTTACCGCCGTACACCGATGACGAGGAGGCGTAAACCAAATGCTCAACGGGAAAATTGCGGCACGCCTCGAGGATATTGTAAAACCCGATGATGTTTGACTCGATATACGCGTCGGGATGATCTATGCTGTAGCGCACTCCCGCCTGAGCGGCGAGATTTACGACCACATCAAAATGATATTTTTCAAAAAGTCCGTCAACCAGCGACTTGTCGCCGATCGAGCCGCGCACAAAAACGTGCTTCACGGGAGAGCTCTCCGCAGCCTTTTCGACCTGCTCAAGCCGCCAATCCTTGAGGCTTACGTCATAGTAGTCGTTCATATTGTCGAGCGACACGACGGTTCCGCCCTCGAGCTCCTTGAGCAGCCTGATCACAAGGTTCGCTCCGATAAAGCCGGGCGAGCCGGTAACAAGTATAGTTTTATTGTCAAGAATGATTTTCTGTTTTGACATATTGCGTCCTTCCCTTCTTATCATTAACGGAAGCAAACGTTTTCCGGCAGCATCAATCCAGCTCAGCCAGATAATTCATGAAATTCTCTTTATTTTCAAGCGCAGTGGTCGTCGGTCTGCCCAAATCGGCACGAGCTCCGATAGAGCATTTGACCTCGATCAAACTGAGCTCGTTGTGCTTTTTTGCGGCGGCGAGCTCTTTATCCAGCTCCTCAAAGCTGTCGACGCATACCGCGTTTTTATATCCGCACGCTTTCGCGATCGCGACAAGGTCGATCTTGGAAGCCACGGTGGGCATACCTCCGACGGTTTCGTGAGCGCCGTTATTTATTACTACATGAACGAGGTTTTCGGGCGCGTTCGCGCCGAGCACAGCCATTGAACCGAGATGCATCAAAGCCGCGCCGTCGCCGTCTATACACCAGATTTTTTGATTAGGCTTGTTCAGCGCTACTCCCATAGCGATAGACGAAGCGTGTCCCATTGAACCGACTGTAAGGAAATCGAACTTATGGCTCTGATTTTCGGCGACTCTCGTTTCAAAAAGCTCGCGGCTGGCTTTGCCTGTAGTGGATACGATCGGATCCTCTCCGGTAACCCTTACTATGTGCCTTATTATTTCCTCGCGGCTCATTGAGTTCCCGTTTTTATAGGCTGCCTTCTCACCGTATTCGAGAGCGCCCTTGCGAATCACAAACGCGACCTGCCTGCCGTTCTTGAGAACCTCACGGAAGTTATCCATAGCCTCCGCAAGCTCTTCCTCGGTCGTTTCCTTTCCGATAATGAAGGTTTTTACATTCATATCCTCCATCAGCCTTACGGTGACCTCGCCCTGATAAATATGCTGAGGTTCATCGTGGATACCGGGTTCTCCGCGCCATCCGATAATAAATATTACAGGGATTGCGTAAACCTTATCGTTGAGCAGAGAAGCAAGCGGGTTTATGATGTTGCCCTCGCCGCTGTTCTGCATATATACAACCGGAGTCCTGCCGGTTGCAAGGTGATAGCCCGCCGCGAGAGCGGCGCAGTTGCCCTCGTTCGCCGCAATGATGTGGCGGCGAGGATCGATCCCGTATGTATTCATCAAATAGTCGCAGAGCGCCTTGAGCTGACTGTCGGGCACTCCTGTATAAAACTCGGCTCCAATGATTTCAATTAACTTTTCTACCTTCATTTTTTTCCTCTTTAGCTGGGGCGATACCGCATAATCCGGGTGAGCTGATCGCGCGGCGTTACCCTAAGATCTCTCTGTATAGCGCCTCTATCGTTTCCGGATCAAGCGCGACGGGGTTGTTCTTCAAGCGCACGGGATTCACGGATGAGGTCAGGGCTTTTATGTCCTCCTCGGTTGCTTGGGGGACCTTCAAATCCAGAGAACGGAAAACGCTCTCAAATTTCTCACAAAGCCCTTCTGCGTTCTCGCAATCCATGGCAGCGCCAAGCTCGTTAAGGGTTGTCCTCAAATAAGCCTCGCCTCTGCTGTCTGTGCACTTATCTGTATTTTTGACCATATAAGGCAGCAGCCTTCTCACGCAGAGCGCCGCGGCGTGACCGTGAGCCGTTCCGTAAAGGCTTGTCAGCTTGTAGCACATGGCGTGACCCGCGGTGGTTTGAGCGATGTTTATCGCTTTGCCCGCAAGATTTGCCGCCCTGAACATTTTACTGTTTACTCTGCCGTCACCGGCAAGGTAAGCGTCCATATTATCAAGGATCAGATGCAGAGCCTGTCTTGAATACTCTTTGCTTTCGTCCGTGGAATTGACTGACCAGAAGGATTCGATCGAATGGCAAAGAGCGTCGAGCAGCGTCGCCTTCTTCTGGTACTCGGGAAGAGTATCCAGAGCCGACGGATCGAAAACAACGGTTTGGGGAATCAGGCTGTCATGAGTAATACTTTGTTTCGCGCCCTTGTAATAAATGACAGCGTAACGCGTCGCCTCGCTGCCGGTACCCGCGGTCGTTGGAACGGCAATAAAAGGAACGCCGTTTTCCTCTATCGGCTGAAATAAGTATTCTTCGGCGTCGGACATTGTCGAATATGCCTTGACGCATTTCGCAAGATCGAGCGCGCTGCCGCCGCCTGCCGCCGCAACGCAGCCGCATCCGGTTTCCTTAAAGAGCGTAACTGCTTTTTTTACGGCTTCGTAGTCGGGATTCGGAGTAAAATCCGAAAACCTCACAATATCTTCAAGCCCGTCAAAGAAGCTTTTGATTTTCAAAAAGGGGTATGAACCGTCGCAGACTAAAAATATTTTTTTATGCGGGACTTTGTCGAATAATTCCTTAAGCGGAAGATAGCTTTCCCCGATTATTATTTCCTTCTGCATCTTAATTCTCCTCGGGAATCAATCTGATAATATCCTTAAAAGGCATACAGATGTCATCGCATTCCTTCGCGCGGTGATTCTTTAAGATGATTTCAGCGGCGTTCTGCATCGCGGGAAAGCCCGTGCGGGTGAGCTGATTGGCATAAATGATTATATTTACGCCGCGCTCCTTGAATTCCTCCTCGGTAACCGTATTAAACGAGGTCGGAACAACAACGATCGGGGTCGCGCTGTCCTTCTCCCTGAATTTTTCGACAAATTCAAATATCTCCGCAGGATCCTTCTTGCGGCTGTGGATCATAACGGCGTCGGCTCCGGCGTCTGTAAACGCGAAGGCGCGTTCAAGCGCGTCGTCCATTCCCTGCTCGAGGATCAAGCTCTCGATACGCGCGCAAATCATAAACTCCTTCGTGCGCTGAGCCCTTTTTCCCGCGCGTATTTTTTCACAGAAATCGGGGATCGCCGCCTGAGTCTGCTTTACCTCGGTACCGAACAGACTGTTCTTCTTCAGTCCCGTCTTGTCCTCTATGATCACCATAGAAACGCCCATGCGTTCAAGAGAGCGAACGGTATAAACGAAATGCTCCGTTAGTCCGCCCGTATCGCCGTCAAATATTATCGGCTTTGTGGTCACCTCACAGATATCGTCTATGGTACGGAAGCGGGAGGTCATATCCACAAGCTCGATATCAGGCTTGCCCTTCGCGGTCGAATCGCAAAGAGAGCTTACCCACATGGCGTCGAACTGGCGCAGTCCGCCGTTTTCCTCGACCCTCGTGTTTTCAACTATCAGACCCGTAAGACCGCTGTGAGCCTCCATAGCGGTTACTGTGCCCTTCATAGCGAGAACCTTTCTCAGTCTAGCGCGGCGCACGTCGGGAGTGGAAAGCTCCGCCTTCGCGCGCTTCTCAAGCTCCTCAAACTTGGCGTCCTTCGAATACGGGAATTCCACCAGCCTGCCGCCGTAGCTTTCGAGCACGGAAACTACCTCTTCGCGGATCGGCTGCTGGAAGCCTGTTTTCCAGTCATCACCGTGAACGACATAATCAGGTCTGTATTTCAAAAGATTTTCCTTATAGCTCAGACTGCTCTGCTCAACGACCTTGTATACGCCTGCGATGTTTTCAAACATACTCAGTCTTTCGGAATAAGGCACCAGCGGATAGCGCTTGTAGGACACTATCGCCTCGTCGGTGAGCAGACCGATGATAAGTCTGCCGAGCCGTCTTGCTTTTTTGATTATAGCGATGTGACCGCTGTGTAAAATATCTGTTGAGAAGCACATATAAACCGTTCTTTGCTCGATTTCATGAAGCTTCTTTGATACTGCCTTCAGATCGTCGGGATTATCGATCTCGGAGCAGAGCCTGTCCCTGACGTCAAGCGGAATGATCCCGCAGTTATCTGATACCTCGTTAAGGGCATTCTCGGCGTAACAGCCGGTATCGCCGTCCTCGCAGAACTCTGTTATTCTTTTGAGCCAGGCTCTCCAATCCTCTTTATTCAACTTATAAAGAGGCTGCGCCGCAACCGCGCTGTCAAAAAATTCGATCCCCACCTTTTTGATCATTCCGTTTTCAACGACCGCCTTGAAGTCCTTCTCCGNNATCATTCCGTTTTCAACGACCGCCTTGAAGTCCTTTTCGGGGAGCGCGAGCGTTGAGCTCACAGCCATGCAGCTTTTCTCCTCCCTGAGCAAATCATCAAAGACGGTATTCTCAAACACGAGGTCTCCGTGCATGAGCACGATATCGTCGTCAAGGAATTCTCTTGCGCAGTAAATCGAATATATATAGTTCGTCTTATCGTAGACGGGATTTTTTACAAAGTAATATTTCAACGGCAGGTCAAGGCTCTCACAGTATTCCGTGAGAATACTGTCGTAGTATCCGGTGGTCATCACGACCTCCCTGATACCCGCCTCGGCGATCAGCCTCAGCTGACGGGAAAGTATCGTATCGCGGGCGCTGATCTCCGTCATGCACTTTGGATGCTCGGAGGTCAAAACTCCCATGCGCGAACCCAGACCTGAATTAAGAATCAATGCTTTCATCTGCTCTACTCCTAAAAATCATCATCGCTGCTCCCGGCGTTTATTTCGCCTTGCTTGCCTCAATAATCTTGTCCCCGGGAACATTGTCAAAAATGCCCACGTCCTCCGGAACAAACGAGATACTTTCGGAAGCCTCGTCGAAGGGATAAAGATATTCGGACAAGTTTGCCTCGATATATTTTATTTTGTCGGATAATTCGGGATATTTTTTGAACACCTGAGTGTTGTTGATAGACCATTCCGGCTTGAAGCGGGATTTGGGAGAGGCATGCTCCAGACCGACAAAGCTCTTGATTTTGCTTACGGTTTCGTCATACCTGTAAATCAGATCTTCATATCTCAAATAATAAACAGACGGATCATCAACTATCGAGCTGTGGAGGCTCCGATAATATTTCACAAAGGTTTCGACGCTTCCGTCATTCGGCATAAAGCCGGCGGACATTCTCGGATACGCCTTATTTGTCAGCACGAAAACATCACGCGGATCTCGGTCAACAATAATCGCGCGGGATTCGTCAAAATAATCCCCGCCCTCGGTCGGGTTTTCCAGCCTGAAAAGCTGCTCCAGCATTATCGGCTTTTTCAAGTCAAAGCCGCTCGCCCTGAAGATTTTGTTCAGATAATCCCTTGTGCGGCTGATGAGTTCCTCCTCTGTTACAGAAGAATAATACCGGGTTTTGAACGGAGGCCATACGGAATTCTTATTAACGAGCTTCGAGGCTCTCTTTGCCGCTCCGTTAAAAAGCCGGAGCTTAGGACTGTCGATCGCTGTGAGCAAATCCTCCGGGTCGTACTTGCTCTTTCCCTCCCAGGATACAGTTATCAGAGAATCTATATATTCCTTTGAGAAGCGCACGTACTTCCCGCCTGTCCTCGCGCTGAGCAAATCGCTTCTCTTGTAATTGTATCTGCGTATAAAGCGCTTTATGGCGGTATTCACCGTGATCCTTCCGCGATTGTTTATCAGCGCGTATCTGAGATCCGCGACTCCGTCGGGCTGCTGCAAAAGCTGGAACTCTATATGCGGATCGTAAAACTGCATATCCTTGAATTCCTTCAGCAAATCCATGCAGGCGGAAGCGCCGGTATATCCGTAGCCGGTTACTCCAATAACCATTGAACTCTACCTCATTTTTTCTTTTTCACAAGCGATTTCAGAAGTGAAAGATCGCTCTTCTTTATTAGAATCATATCCGAAACATGAATCCCCGTATGCCTGCAAAAATATATGATGAAAACTATTCCGCAGACTACATTTCCGAGACAGGTCGCCAGAGCGGCGCCCTCGATCCCCCACATGGGAATAAACAAAAGATTGAACACCACGTCGATAACCACTGCTATGCAGAGCATCAAAACGTTCAGCTTCTGCCTTTTGTTTACGATATTGTACTGGGCGATCAGCTTAAAGTAGCTCACTGCCAGCACGCCTGCTGCGGTTATCAGCACAACAGAATAGGCTCCGCTGTATTCATCGCCGTAAAAAATATTGATAACGAACTTACCGAGAGCCATAACGGCTAAGCACAAAGCCATCGAGGTCCACAGACCGAGGCGGCAAACCTTGGCTACCTCGATGTCGGGCGCTCCCTTCGCCAGCTTTGAAACAAGCACTCCCTTGAGAGTGTCGGGAATAAGCACGATCTTATCCGACAGGGAGATTCCCAACGAATAAAGACCGATCATAGAATCGGTGATGCCGTCAAACTGACGGAGCATCAGAACATCGATCCTGTAATTCAAGGTGGTCATTAGCAAGGCCAGCATCGGAAAGAATCCGTATTTCGCCAGCTCAATAAGGAACTTGAACATTCCCCTGTGAAAGCGCGGCTTTACCTTGAGCAATATCGTATAGACCACGCATTTGAGCAAATCCGCAAAGAGAAGGATCGAAATCGCCCAATAAATATTTCTTGTGACAAAGATCCACAGTATCACGACATAGACAATATCCAGGACACTGATAATTGTCCACCAGGCGTTTCTGAGGTTAGGGCTTTCCACGAGCGTGATGTAAGCCACCACATTCGAGTATCCCAAAAGCGGGATCAGAACAAAAGACGCCTTGAGCTCGATCGAAACCGGGACAAATACAGCCAGGGCAACAGCCGCAACCAGATAAATAAAGTAGATCAGCATAGTGATTGAGACGAAGTCGCTGTAAATCGCGTCTTTTCCGAATTTCTTTCTGAAATAAGGATAAGCCTGGTGCATTCCGAAGGTTATTATTATGGAACCTACGGAAGTAATGCTCGCGATGTAGGCGTTTACTCCCTTTAGCTCGGCGCCCAGATATCTTGCTACGATTATAGACTGAAGCATGGATATCACTATTGATACTATCCTTGTTCCGACCGAAAAAATATACTCATTTTTCAGGATCTTAACTACCTTTGAGTTTTTCATAATGAGAAATGCTCGCTCCCTTTGTCTGTTTCCTCAGAATATCAGCGACTTGTTTTCGGTTTCCTGACAACAGATGTTTTCGTCAAAAATATCAATGTTTTTCACGATCGCGACTATCATGAAGAAATAAACCGTAAAGCAGGTTTCGTTTACCGACATAAGAAGGAAGATGAAAATAGTGATCGTTAAAAGCTGCGCCAGTCTCTGAGACTTGTAATAGTATTCAAGATTGTCAATAATCTTATATGAAAATATCGTGATCGGGATCATGCCCAGCAGACCGCCGTGCAAAAGATACTCCAAAAACTCACAGTGAGAGTGAGTGTACCATCCGGCGGACACCTTATATATTACAGAGTTATGATACAGATCGCTGAGATATCCGTAGCCCAGTATCGGTTTATCAAGGAAGGCTCCTCTCGCCATTTCCCAGATACCCGCTCTTCCGTGCATCGACAGATCCTCTCCGAGAATGTCAACGATAATGAAGCTGAGCCATTCTCTGATGTTGAATACTACGAGCAGCAAAAGAACTGCCAAGAACACCAAGGTCAGCCTTTTCGGAGAAGCGATGATAAACAGCTTTTCATGGAAAACGATCATCAGCACAAGAAGGATCGAAGCGACTCTGCTGGTTGATGAGTTGATAAACAGCAGCATGGCAAGCGTACACAGAATGATGATGTTTTGGATCCATTTCAAGATGACATTTTGTTCTCCGAAGCAGCGAGATATAATAATTGTCGCGATACAGGTGAGCAAATAGTTCGGGCTTTCGGAAACGCTGTCAAAGAAATAATATGCCTGACCGCCGAAGTATAACTGCTTGACGCCTTCATATACTCGGATACCGTTGGGATGAATCAAAAAGAAAATAAAGTTGAAAAGCAGATATACCGTAAAAATAACGGATGCGATCTTCAGCAGCATATCGGCGTTTTTGCTGTCATAACAAGCGACGAGAATAAAAAACGACAGAATTTTCGCAAACTCATAAATGCATTTAATAACGCTGCCGCTATTCAGAATCGTTGAGGTCAACACAATAACAAACCATACGACGCCGCATATCAAAAACGAATCTATTGGTATTTTGAAGCCCTTGTTGGTAACATATATCAAGAAGGTAACTATCAACAATATCAAAACCCAATATCTCACAAACGGCTTGAGCGCAGGTATCGTGTATGTGACGAAATAGGGAATCTTTATTGTCAACAAAAAAACAAAAGTATGGATATATAAGAGAAGGTTCTCTCTTATATTATTTCTCTCCATGCAATTCACCCTGTGTTATCCGATAATCCTCGATTATCTGTAAAATTTTATCTCTGTAATCCCGCGCGACCAAATCGTCCCGAAGCTTTGATACGACCTCGCGGCAAGCGCGCAAAACGCTCTTTCTTTCCTCGGCGTTCATCGCCGATATTTTTAAAATAATGTCCGCAAGCTCTCCGACGTCTCTCGGATTTACCAGGAATCCGTTGACGCCGTCCTCGATGACGCCGTCGATCCCCTCTCCTCTGGTGCCGACCGGAATACAGCCGCTCGCCATTGCCTCAAGATAAACCAGACCCAGGGTCTCTTCTGTGCTCGGCATGATCATACAATCCGAGGCGGACATTATATCAAAGACCTTTTCTCTGGCGACCGCGCCGTGAAAGGTGACCCTTGAACGCATGCCGTATGAGTCCGCAAGCGCTTCAAGACTGCTTTTTTCCAGCCCTTCTCCGACAATATCAAAGGTATATTCGACCTTGTCCTCAACCTCATGCAGCGCCCTTATAACATCATCAATATGCTTTCTCTTAATGAGCTTTCCTATGCAGCATATTTTCAGAACGCCGTTTTCGTCCCCCGGTTTCTTTTCCTCCGGATCGAAAAGCTTAAGTAAAACGGGCACTCCGGAAATGACCTGATATATTTCTCCCCGGTACCCGGCTTTTTCCCTGAGATATTCGGATATCCTTTTGGATCTTGAACCGACTCCGTCCGACTTTTCGGCAATCATCCCGGCAAGCTCGGCGTTTCGGGTATCGCAGTCATGAAAAACCGAAAACACCGGACAATCATATTGCCTTATTATATCCTCGGCGAGCCAATAATTATTTGAACAAAAATGATTTATAATGACGTCAAACGACTCGGGGCAGTTTTCTTTCAAGTATTTTTTTACGGCTCTTTTCGCAAAGAACCTGCTGTGCGGAGTCAGCCACCTTTTTCCGGGAATAAACCTCGTGCTGGGAACCATGAATACCCTGACTCCTTCATACTCATAGCTTTTCGCCTTGCCGGCGGAGGTGCGTTTGTCCTGTCTTGCGGCAAATTTGTAAAGCGGAAACATGAGCCTGTTGCAGTTGTAAATCACAAACACCTCGTCGCCGCACGCCGCCCACTCCTTCAGAAAATAATGGACCGCCGAGGTGTTACCGATCGGAGGGTATTCCGAAACAAAAACCAATGCCTTCATGCCGTGTATTCCGCCACCTTTTTATCTGAGAATCATTTCCAAATACGACCTTGCCGTATTTGTTTCGGTCTGATTTTTCGCCGTTTCAACGGCAGCGTCCGAAATCCTCTTCTTTTCCTCCGGCGACAGGGACTCAACAGCTTTCAGTATTTCCTTAAGCTCCTCCCCGTTTCCGGCTTCGCAAAGGAAACCGTTTTCACCGTGTTTAATTATTCCGTCAACTCCGCTGAACTTGGCGGCAATTACGATGCAGCCCTGAAGCATCGCCTCGATGTATACCATTCCGAAAACCTCGTTAGAGCTTATCAGGACAAAAATATCGGAATCACGCATTTTTTCCTGAAGCTTTTCCCTCGGCATACGATCCCTGACAGCGACGTGCTCACCCAGATTTTCCTTTTTTATCTGATCTTGAAGCTCATCCTCCAGCGGTCCCGTGCCCACTATGTCAAAGCTGTAGCCGGTACCGTCGAAGGCAGAAGCGACCGCCGAGATCGTCGGAGCGATATTTTTGTATCCGACAAGCCTGCTAACGCAGAGAACCTTAAAATCCCTGTCGCGTATCGGAGGTCTGTCGAAGCCCGCGTATTTTTCAACATAATCATCCGGTATCCCGGACGAGCATACAAACGGCGGTTTCTTGAAGGTCATGTATTTGGCTGCCTCATCAAGCGCTGCCCTTGAGCGAAAGCCGACGTTATCAATCTCGTCAAGATACTTTTGAACCCCGAAGCCCGTATATCTCTCGTACAGGTAATCGGAATGGAACACAAAGCAGGATTTCGCGCTGTAATGACGCGCAAGCTGAGCAACGAGCATAAGCTGAGGATTGAGCCAGTGACCCGTGATCACATCCGGAACAAACGACTTTTTTTTAAGCGCGGCAATAATTTTCTCGCCCTGCTTTTTGAGCGTCTCCGGCTTGAACGCCCCGTGAGGCTTAAGCTTCCTTACGGGCATATTCATCACGCTTACGCCCTTGTCTGTATACTCAAAGCTTCTTGACCACAGCCTTGAGGGAAGCTGGGATATCCTGTCGTTTCTTCTAAGGATCGCTTTTTTTACAACCTTTCCCGCGGCATAGTAAAAAACCGGAAAAGCGGTAGAGTTGACGATCACCATAACGTTATGTCCCATGTCCATCCATTTTCTCGCAAAGAACGCCACGACCTCCGTGATGTCGGTGTTATCGTCCTTTTCACAGGGATAAACATTTGTCAGGACAAGTATATTCATCTGAATTCTCCTATCAGGTGTTTATTTCAGTATCAAACACATCCAGCGCCCTTCTCACGACGTCATCCATATCGTAGTACTTGTACTCCGCGAGGCGTCCGAGGAAGATAACGTTCTCTTCCTTTGCCGCCATGTCGCGGTACTGCTGAGCAAGAGCCTTCCATTCCGCAGTCGGGAAGGTGTAGAAGGGCTCGTCGCCGTCGCAGGGGATCTCCTTGAGGATTGTGGTTTTGTCGCTTTTCTGACCGGTGAGCTTCTTGAATTCGGTTATTCTCGTGTACTCGTAATCCATCGGCCAGCGGGTGCTCGCAACGGGCTGGTAAGACTCGCAGTCATGGGTTTCAAAAATAAACCTGATGCTTCTCCACTTAAGCTTTCCGAGCTTATTGTCAAAATAATAATCAAGAGGACCGGTATATATCAGCTTTTCGTACTCGATATCTCCGATCACTTCCTTGTAATCGGTATTCAAAAGCACCTTGATCTCGGGATGCTGAAGCATTCTGCGGCACATCTGAGTGAAGCCGCCCTGCGGATTTCCCTGATATTGGTCGGTAAAATAGCGGGTATCGCGGTTCTTTCTGAACGGGATCCTGCTGATAACCGATTTGTCAAGCTGAGAGGGATCGACTCCCCACTGCTTGATCGTGAAATACTTAAAGAATTTTTCGTAAATATCTCTGCCGCCCTGCGAGAGAACAACATCCTCGCTGGTTTTGATCTCGTCTATCCTGACCTTGCGGCTCTCTATAAACTCGTCCATCTGATCCTCTGAGAGGTTCATGTTGTAAAGCTGATTGATAGTTTCAAGCGAGATCGGCATTGGAACAAAATTGCCGTTTACATAAGAAAGCACACGATGCTGATACTCGTGCCACTTTGTATATTGACAAATATAGTCGAATACCTCCTTGTCGTTCGTGTGGAAGGTATGAGGTCCGTACTTCTGGATAAGAATACCCGCTTCGTCATATTCGTCGTAAACATTTCCGCCTATATGATCTCTCTTTTCAATAACAAGAACCTTTTCGTGCAGCCGGGTAGCTATTCTCTCGGCGATTGTTATTCCTGCCAATCCCGCGCCGACAACAACATATTTATATTTCACCTTGTCCTCACTTTCCAATGATGCGTTTTACATCCTCAACCAGTTTTGCGTATACAACGTCAGCCTTGAACTGTTTTTCATAAAGAGCGCGCGCCCTGACCTTCATCTCGGCAACCTCGTCCGGATGCTCCGACAGATACAGGAGATGACCGGCAAGCTCGCTTTCATTATCATAGCGGAAGCCGATTTTGTGCTTTTTCGCGAGATCCGCCATCATTCCCTCGGGCTCAACGACCACGCTGAGACCGAGCGCCAGATACTCGCAGAATTTATTGGGCATCGACCATTCAAAATTCTTGTTTTTTCTGTATGAAAGCAGACCAACGGAGGAGAGCTTTCCGAGCGCGCTTATCTGTCTGCGATCGACCCAGCCCGGGAAGATGACGTTTTCGGCTCCTCCCAAAATCTGCTTATAGGTTTCAAGCTTTTCACCCATTCCGCAGATAACGTACTTGATACGCGGATTTTTCTTCGCCGTTTCCAGAGCGGCGTACATAACGGGCTCCAGGTTTACGGCGTGACCGAACTGACCGAAGAAGCAGCAGATCGTATCATCCTCTGACAATCCCATATCGTACCAATATTTGTAATCCTCGTCGGTCAATTCAACATTTGTATCGGGATATGAAACATAGTAATAATTATCATTGGGACATTTTTCGCGTCCCGCGTAGCCGAGCGCCCAATCGAGAAATTTATCAGATGTGGCAAATATGCCGGTGGCATTCTTCAGGGTGTAGGAAAGCTGGCGCTTAAAGGGCGTGATCGCGACATGAACCAGCTTCTTGAGCTTTGGAAAATAATCCTCATAAAGCTCCGGCCAAAGATCGCGGACGTCAACGAACACGGGAACATTGTGCTTCTTTCCGTATTCAACAGCGGCAAGGGCAAGGTCGATATTCGGCATCGCCGCAACGATGACGTCGGGCACAGGCATTTTTTCCGCGAGCTTTCCAAATTGCTTTCTCTCATCTCTGTAGTGAAGGATACGTCCTGCGGACAGATTCTTCTTATAATTTCTGCCGTGAAGCAGACAGATCGAATAATGATCGTTCACCGGAAGCTCAACGGTGTGATCAGAACGGAACTTCTTCAAATTGTGGTCAAAGGTCGAGGCAAACCATTTTATATTCGCTCCGGACTTGTCAAATTCCTCCGCGATCAAGCCCATTCGGAGCAATCGCTGCTGACCCTTGTCAGTGGGCAGAGCCTCGCCTTCTTTCAGCAGCCATACATTTATGGGATCATTCATCCTTGAACCTCCGTCTTTATTTCTGAGTTAAGCTTATTTCTTTCCGCGCTCATAGCCGTTGTCGCGCCTTTTTCTATGCCCTCGGTGCTGTCCGACATAAAAAGTATGCGCAGAGTGGCGAATATCAGCCTCAAATCCTCTGAAATACTCATCCTGTTCACATACATCAGATCCATCTGAAGCTTATCGTAAGGAGTTGAGTTGTATTTTCCGTAAACCTGCGCAAAGCCCGTGAGCCCCGCCTTTACCTGAAGTCGCAGTGAGAACGCGGGCATTTCCTCCTCGTACTGTGCCGCGATCTCGGGACGCTCCGGTCTGGGACCGACAAAGCTCATATCGCCGAAAAGGATGTTGAAGAACTGAGGAAGCTCGTCGAGCCTGCAGGCTCTGATGAATTTTCCGACCGGAGTGATCCTGTCGTCGTTTTCGGACGCAAGACGAGCAACGCCGTCCTTCTCCGCGTCAACTCTCATCGAACGGAACTTCCATATCTTGAACTCCTTGCCGTCCTTTGTGAGGCGAACCTGCTTATAGAGCGCGGGACCTCGATCATAAAGCTTGATGGCAAGCGCAGTAGCCAGATATATCGGGCTGAGCAGAACGATCGCCGTAAATGATACAAAAATATCAAACAATCTCTTTATGATCAGGTAAAAGGGCGAACGCGAGTTTCTGCGGATATTCACGATAGGGACGCTGAAGCTGCTGATGTGCTTTGCGCCCTGCATAATAATATCGCCGACATGAGGAGCAAAATAACCGAGCTTGCCGTTTTCGATACAGTATTTTGCGATCCCGTTGCGAAGCGAAGCGTTTACACCTGCCACGATTATGGAATCATATCCGTCCATCTCTTTCTCAAGCGCCTTGTAATCGTCCGAAGGGTTCTCTATCAGCTTTTCTATCCTGAACTTTTGCTCCAGGTGGCGGATCTCCTCCACCCTTTTCAAATCATCTTCATTTCTGTATATAACAACAGTTCTTTTTGCCTTGTGGATCGCTCTGTATATCTTTTTAACGATCAGGCTCCACAAAACATCAAACAGGCATTGGTACGCAAGAAGCGCAAGCAAGGCAAGCGGATTGAGAAACCCGCCGAACAGAATTGACGAAATAATATAGATTATTCCGGATGAGATCAAATTGGACAATATCTGTCCGAAAGCGTTATCCGTGATCCTTGCGTACCCGATATTGTAAACATCATAAGCGCGATAAAGGAAAAGCGTCAAAAAGAAATATACGGTATAAATCATGTAATCGACATTTCGATTCATTAAATGCGGAGAGTAAAAAAACAACCAGATAAGCACAAAACCCGCAACCGTAATTCCAAGATGAAAAAGCTTCAGCAGCGCCATCAGCAAATCCTTTTTCATGCTCTTTTTCTTTATCTTCTTCATCATAATTTCCACCGCCGTATCTTACTTCATTCAACAAAACTGCTCAATATTTGCTGTTCCCCCCCGGAGGTAAGACGACCTTTACTTTTTGTAATAATAATATTTATAGTACTTGCTGTCCTTGCTGATCATGCTGTCCTGGGTCTTTCCGTTGTAAACAAAGCCGATGATTTTGGAGTTACCGAAATCCATCTGTCTGAGCGTTTCGTCAACCTTTGAGTACTCGGACGAATTCTGGCGAACAACGACGAGATAGCCGTCAACGCAATCCGACAGCAGCACTGCGTCCGATACGATAAATACCGGAGGAAAGTCGAGAATAATATAATCGTAATCCTTTTTGAGGGACGCGATCAGTGATTTCATCGCCTCCGAGCTGAGCAGAGAAGTAGGATCGGGCGGGATACTTCCGGCTGCGACTACGTCTATGTTTTGGGCTCCCCTGTGATAGATCCTGAGGATGTTGTCCTCCTCGGTGCCTGCGAGATAATTGGACAGACCGACCTTGATGGGGATGTTGAGCTTAGTGGCGACTGTAGGGAGTCGAAGATCGCAGTCCATTATCAAAACCTTTTTGCCGAGCTGCGCAAAGGAGATCGCAAGGTTAAGTGAAACGACGCTTTTTCCCTCGCTTCGGTTGGAGCTGGTAACGCCGATACATTTTCCTCCCGTGCCGGGGAGTGAAAACATCACGTTAGTTCTTAAGGTTTTAAATGCTTCCTTTACGGGAAAGGGTGAGTTTTCCGATAAAAGCATTTTTTCGCGGTCGAACTGATGAACGACGTTTTTATGTCTTCTTAATTTCATTATTCCTTCTCTCCTTTCTCCTCTGACGCTTTATCCTTGTCATCCGAATGTCCGTAGTAGTAATAATAGCTTCCCTTACCCTTGTCGGTGTTAATCATATCCGGGATAATACCGACTACGGGAATGGTGTAGCGTTCCTCCAGCTCATTCTCGTCAAGAACCTTATCATTAAAATACTGCCTGATACAAATTATCAGAATTGTAATGAAAAATCCCGCCAAGGCGCCGAAAAGAGTTAATCTCATGTAATTCGGTCTGTATATACCCGTAGGGATCTCGGGATGGTCAATGATCTTCATTGAGCTTCCCTCGATGATATTCGTAACCTCTTTCAGCGAGGTATCCCTGACCGCCTCCGCGAGATTAAACGACAGAACCGGATCGGTGGAAACGACGCTGACAGTGATGATCTCGGTTTCATTGCTTATAGAGGTCGAAACCATCTTCTTTAATTCGGAATAGCTGAGATTAAGATCCAGCGATTTCGCCGCTCCCTTGAGAACGGTTCTTCCCGTGATTATTTCACCATAGGTTTTAGCCAGCGACTTGGAAGCCTGAACGTCTGAGCCGGTCACCGCGGACATATCAACATCCTTTTTGTTATTGATATAAGCGGTAAAACTTGAGCGATAGGTCGGAGTCACAAAAAGCTTTACACCGACAAATGTTATCGCACCGGCTAATATCGTCACCAGGGCAACCACCCAAAGCCTTCGCAATATTGCTTTGAACATCAGGACAAGATCTATTTCCTTTTTGCTTGACGGTCTGTTTTTTCCGATCGACCTTGATTTAGAAGTTTTTTCCATAAGATTCCTTACCTCTCGTGATGCAAGATTTTCCAACGATTACTATTTTGTCGTCCGATGAATTGCTTTTGTATTATTTTGATATGCTTCTCTGAGGCAAAAAGCCTTTCTGTCTGTGATTTCGAAATATAAATGAACCCGAATCATAAGACTTCCCGCATTCTTGCCCAATATAATTACACGTTTACAATTATACCATCTTTTAAGATTATGTCAATACAGAAACCATATTGTCAGGAATTGCACTTTTTTATGCAGTTTTCCAAACAAACCGCGGTTTAATCCGCCTTGCCGACGCCAAAAAGATAATTATTTTTCAATTTCGTTAAGGGCGCCTCTAAAAGCCCTTGACACCCATAATCATAAATCTTTCAAAGCATATTTCTGCCAAAAAATTCCTGTGATCCGTCGGTATGAATTCGTCGTTTTTGCAAAAAACTACAATAAAATACAAGTGACTCTGAACAGCATGGGATCTTTAGAGACGCCGCCTAATACTAATCTCAGATAAAAAGTGGACAAAGATTTGCGAGGATATTTTTCGCAAGACGAGGCGAAGGACGCCGCAAGGCTGGCGCCATAATCGGGGAC
>CACYIC010000036.1 GCA_902774325.1 uncultured Ruminococcus sp. | reverse complement strand
CACCGTTTGAAAAAAACCGTAAAAGCTTTTAAGCGGAGCGGCTTGCTTAATAATTCTTCTTAAGAAAGGACGCGTTGTTACAAAAACGGCGCGTTCTTTTTGCTACTATTTTTAACAAAGGCTGTAAGTCACGGTTGGTTGACGTCCGCTTTGCGGCGTGGTATAATCAAATCAAAAAAATATGAATAGATATGAAAAATCATATCCATACAGGAGGCGGTAGGCATGATCGACGCAAATATAAAATATCTCAGGAAAAAGGAAGCGGTGAGCCAAGAGGAATTTGCCGAGCGCTTCGGCGTATCGCGGCAAAGCGTTTCAAAATGGGAGAGCGGAGAGAGCACGCCGGATGTTTTAAAATGCCTTGAGATCGCGGAGTATTACGATATCTCGCTCGATATGCTCGTGAGCGCTCCGCTCGGCGAGCGGGACGTCACTCTCAACACCTCGGAGGGCAGGTACATCTTCGGGATAGTGAAGGTTGGCGACAGGGGTCAGGTGGTTATCCCCAAGCACGCCAGAGAGGTGTTCAAAATCAAGGCGGGCGACCGCTTGATGGTTATGGGCGACACCGCAAAGGGCGGTATAGCTCTTGCAAAAATATCCATCGGCAGATTTATCGGAAAGGAATAAAAATATGGAAGCTATCAAAACAAAAGCGCTGACTAAGAAATACAAGGAAACAACCGCCGTAAAAGCGTTGGATCTGACGGTTCACAAGGGCGAGCTGTACGCGCTTTTGGGCGTGAACGGCGCGGGCAAATCGACCACGATAAAAATGCTCTCCTGCCTCACTCAGCCCACCTCGGGCGACGCCGAGCTTATGGGGCACAGCATAGTGAGCGAGGCTTCAATGGTAAAGGCGCTGATAAACGTGTCGCCTCAAGAGACGGCGGTAGCCGCCAAGCTGAGCGTGCGCGAAAACCTCGAATTCATAGCCGAGATTTACGGCTCAAGCAAAAAAGAGGCAAAAGAAAAAGCGCAGAGCATGATAGAAAAATTCAATATGCACGAGATCGTGAGGAGCAGGGCGGCTGTCCTGTCGGGCGGCTGGCAGCGCAGACTGAGCATCGCTATGGCGCTTATTACCGAGCCTGAGATACTCTTTCTGGACGAGCCCACGCTCGGACTTGACGTTCTTGCCCGCCGCGAGCTTTGGCGCCTCATCGAAAATCTAAAGGGCAAAATAACTATCATCCTGACAACTCACTACCTCGAAGAGGCGGAGAGCCTTTCCGACCGTATCGGTATCATGTCGCGCGGGGTACTGCTTGCCGAGGGCACGGCAGCCGAGCTGAAAGCCAAAGCCGGCACGGATAGCTTTGAAGAAGCGTTTATCAGGATCACAGAGGAGGCGGTACAATGAGGACTCTTACATTTGCCTCGCGTAATACAAAGGAGATAACAAGGGATATTCTGACGTTAATATTCGGCATCGTTTTCCCGATCGTCCTGCTGCTGCTTTTGTCAGCGATCAACAAGGGTATCCCCGAGGGCTACGGCCCCGAAATATTTGCAATATCAAAACTCGCGCCGGGTATAACAGTGTTCGGACTGAGCTTTTTGTCGCTGTTTTCATCAATGCTCATAGCTAAGGACAAAACGACCAGCTTTGTGCTCAGACTGTTCACCTCTCCGCTGAAGCCCGCAGAATTTATTCTCGGCTACACGCTGCCGCTTATCCCGATGGCGCTGATCCAGACAGCCATTTGCTATTTGTGCGCGCTGTTCCTCGGACTGCCCTTCGGAATAAATCTGTTAGTCGCCGTTATTGTCAACCTGCCGATAGCCGTTGTATTCATATCCTTGGGTCTGCTTTTCGGCTCAATTCTGAACGAAAAGGCGGTCGGCGGAATCTGCGGAGCGCTTCTGACAAATCTGACCGGTTGGTTTTCAAACGTCTGGTTCGATACCGCTCTGGTCGGCGGAGCGTTCAAGACGGTTGCCGATATTCTTCCGTTCTCTCACGCGGTCGGCGCCGCCAGAGCTGCGGTCGCGGGCGACTATGCCGCGATTTTCCCCGACCTGTGGTGGGTCATCGGCTACGCCGTGCTGCTTTTGGCGGCAGCCGTGACGGTATTCGCCGTAAAGCTGAAAAAGAATTGAAAAAGCGGTCACAACATAGCGGCAGCCTCTGAACGACTTTTATACCCGTATTCGGTTCACCCTTCCGAAAACGATTCGCGTCACGGAAATCACCGCGCAAAGCGCGATGATTCAAGGCTCGCCGGACTTACTGACAGCTTCAATTTATACCAGATCACAACAAAACGCATCCCTTCGAAGATCAATGAGGGGATGCGTTTTTGTAATGCGAAATAGTAATGCGAAATAAAAGAGATCTCCATATTTTCAGAAATCTCCATATTTATAAGGCGTTACGGAACAAAAGAAAGAATAAAGCTTTGGGATATCGCAAAAGCTCGGTTCAACGAAGAACAAAAGTCCCGGCTCGCCGTGGTCAGCCCCGCGCGATTTGTCGGTAAAAGGCGGGAAGCGCCCGATAAAACCGATCGCGCGGTATTGCCTTTACCGGATATCGGTATCAATGAAGTCGAATTCATCCTCCGGCTCGAAGTTGAATCCATCCTCCGGAGACTCGTAATCAGGCTCGCTTTCGGACAAAAGCTCCTCCTCGACCGGCTCCTCCGCTTCTTCACGGGGCTTGCTTTTCAGGGCAAATATTATTCCCGCGACCGCGAAGCAGACGCCCGCGACGCCCGAAATCTCAGTTAAAATGTTCTTCCTTAACATGAATCCGAAAACAACCGCCGACGCGATGCACAGCAAAGCACAGATAAGCATGATAGCAGCCACAAGGTACAGCTTATTCATCTTGTATTTTCTCATTTTTGACCCTCCGCTAAATATATTTTGATATCCTTGAAAAATCCTCAAGGCTGAGCTGCTCGGCTCGCGCCGTCGGCGAAACCTCCGCGCGCGCGAGTATTTGATTTATCTCGTCCTTGCTTTTTGAAAGCCCGGAGCTGAGCGAATTTGATATGACCTTACGGCGCTGAGAGAACGCCGCCTTGACCGTTTTGAAAAATTTATCGGGCTCGGCGTCAACAGGCGGCTCGTCGAGAACCCTCAGCCTGATGACAGCCGAATCCACCTTCGGCGCGGGCATGAACGAGCCCGCCGATACCCCGAAAAGAAGCTCCGGCTCGGCGTAAAAATTCACCGCGACCGTCACCGCCCCGCTCTGCCTCGAGCCGACAGGCGCGCATATCCTCTGCGCCGCCTCCTTCTGAACCATTACCGTGACCGCCCTGATCGGCAGTCTGTCCTCGAGCAGCTTCATTATCACGGGCGAGGTGATATAATAGGGCAGATTCGCGCAGACGACGACCTCCAGCCCTTCAAATTCCTCGGCTATGAGCTTGTTCAGATCCAGCTCGAGGACGTCGGCGTTGACAATTTTCACGTTATCGAGGTCGGACAGCGTTTCGTCGAGAACCGGCAGCAGCCTTTTGTCAAGCTCGACCGCTACCACCCTTTCGGCTCTTTGACAGAGCTCGCGGGTGAGCACCCCGATACCCGGTCCGATCTCGAGCACGCCCACTCCCATAGCCGCCCCCGATTCCTCCGCCATCCGAGGGCAGACCGAGGGATTTATGAGAAAATTCTGACCGAGCGATTTCGAGAAATTGAACCCGTGGCGCGTTAGTATTTCCTTTATTACGGATATATCTGACAGTCTTTTCATTTAAGTGTACGCAAGCCTTTCGGATATTTATTCTTGAGCCTTCCCGAGGACGCTTTTCCGAAGCCGGTCGTCATGCCCTCGACGCAGACCGCGCACCAGCCCCTGAGCCCGGCGCCGACGGCGATCTCCTCGCCGTGAAGAAACGCCGCGATCTCGGCTGAGTCGCGAGAGAAATCCGCTCTCTGCCTGCAATCCTCCGGCTTTGCCGCCATGAACGCGCTGTGATGAGGCTCGATCCTGCGCTTGACGATCTCGCCGAGCAAAATGCCCGCGCGAAGGATCGGCAAGCCGCTTGTATCAAAGTCAAAATTCTCAGGAAGAATTATTATTTTGTTGTTGGCGACCGTCAGCCTGCTACCGAAGGGACGGTCAACAAATAAGCCGTCATAAAACTCAAGCACCTCGCTGTCCGGCTTTTCGGCTTTTATCGGGGAGGAGTTCTTAAACGTCTCTCCCCTTTTTCTGAGGCGCGCGGCAAAATGAC
This sequence comes from uncultured Ruminococcus sp., assembly GCA_902774325.1. Classification (GTDB taxonomy): domain Bacteria; phylum Bacillota; class Clostridia; order Oscillospirales; family Acutalibacteraceae; genus Ruminococcoides. Next base: position 30,715 of record CACYIC010000036.1, on the reverse strand, counting down.
CCTCGCCGCCGTCCATCGGAAATATCCTTCTGGCGTATCCGAGCGTCGGTCTGCCGAAGCAAACCCCCGCGTCCTCAAGCTCAAAATCGGGGTTGCCGTCAAGGAAGCGGCAGATAACGCCCTCGTTTTCCTCCCTTGAAAATGTGCAGGTCGAGTAGACCATCACGCCGCCGGGCTTGAGCGCCTTTTTCGCGCTCTCGAGGATATTGAGCTGTCGCTCCGCGCAGCTTTTGACGTGCTCGACGCTCCAGTGCTCAAACGCCGAGTTTTTGCGGAACATCCCTTCCCCGCTGCACGGCGCGTCTACCATCACCTTGTCGAACCGCCCGGAAAGCCTCTCGCAAAGCTCCTCGGGATGCGCGCTCGAAACCACCGCGTTGGGGATGCCCATGCGCTCAATATTCGATAGAAGAATATTCGCTCTGTTCCTGACGATCTCATTGCTCCACAAAAGCCCCTTGCCGTTCAGCTTCGCGCCGATTTGGGTGCTTTTTCCTCCCGGCGCGGCGCAGAGGTCAAGGACGAGATCGCCCTCCTCCACTCCGAGCATTTCAGCCGGGGATGAAGCGGACGGCTCCTGGATATAAAAGGCGCCGCAATGGTGCAGCGGGCTGTTGCCCAGACCGCCGACCCCGTCGGGGATATAATACCCGTCGGGACAAAAAGGAGTTTTTTTGGCTTTGAAGGGAAGGAGCGGAAGGAGATCTTCGGCGTCGCATTTGAGCGTATTGACCCGCAGCCCCCTGAAAAAGCTTCCGCCCTCGTAGTATTTTAAGAATTCGTCGAACTCGCCGCCGAGCAGCGAGCTCATTCGCTGTAAAAATTCATTCATGGCTTATTTTGAGCTGCCGCCGAGAAGCGGCTTCAGATACTGTCCCGTGAAGGAAGCCGGGTTTTCCGCGACCTGCTCCGGCGTTCCGCTCGCGATGACCTCGCCGCCCATATCGCCGCCCTCGGGACCGAGATCGATTATATGATCGGCGGTTTTTATCAGGTCGAGGTTGTGCTCGATCACTATCACCGTGTTGCCGCCCTCGACAAGCAGCTGAAGCACCTCGACCAGCCTGTGAACGTCCGCTATATGCAGACCCGTGGTCGGCTCGTCGAGGATATATACGGTCCTGCCTGTGCTGCGCTTGCTCAGCTCAGTGGCGAGCTTCACGCGCTGCGCCTCGCCTCCCGAGAGAGTAGTGGCGGGCTGACCGAGCTTGATATAGCCCAGCCCGACGTCGTACAGGGTCTTGAGCTTGCGGCAGAGCTTCGGGAAATTCGAGAAGAAGCCCATCGCCTCCTCGACCGTCATCTCAAGGACGTCGTTGATATTTTTTCCCTTGTAGCGAACCTCCAGCGTCTCGCGGTTGTAGCGCTTTCCCTTGCAGACCTCGCAGGGAACATAGACGTCCGAGAGGAAGTGCATCTCGATCTTGATTATGCCGTCGCCCTGGCAAGCCTCGCATCTGCCGCCCTTGACGTTGAAGGAGAAGCGGCTCTGGGTGAAGCCCCTGATCTTCGCGTCGTTGGTGGAGGCGAAAAGCGCGCGGATATCGGTGAAGAGTCCCGTATATGTCGCGGGATTCGAGCGCGGAGTGCGACCGATCGGGCTTTGGTCGATCCTGATGACCTTGTCGAGATTTTCTATGCCCCTGATCTCCCTGTGCCTGCCCGAGGTCGTCTTTGCCCTGTTTAGCTCGCGCGCAAGGGTTTTGTAGAGTATTTCATTTATCAGCGAGCTCTTGCCCGAGCCCGAAACGCCGGTGACGCATACAAGCTCGCCCAGCGGTATCCTTACGTTTATATCTTTCAGGTTGTTTTCGGCGGCTCCGATGATCTCAAGGTATTTTCCGCTGCCGCTCCTGCGCTTTTCGGGAACGGGAACGCCGCGCTTGCCGCTCAGGTATTGACCCGTGACGGAAGCCTCGCAAGCCTTTATTTCATCCACGCTTCCCACGCAAACGATCTCGCCGCCGTGGATGCCCGCGCCGGGTCCGACGTCAACGATGCAGTCGGCGGCGTACATGGTCTCCTCGTCATGCTCGACGACGATCACCGTGTTGCCGAGATCGCGAAGCCTTTTAAGTGTCGAAAGCAGCTTCTGATTGTCGCGCTGGTGAAGTCCTATGCTCGGTTCGTCGAGGATATAGAGGACTCCGACAAGGGAGCTGCCGATCTGAGTGGCGAGGCGTATCCTCTGACTTTCGCCGCCCGAGAGCGTGCCCGCGCTTCGAGAAAGGGTCAGATATCCCAAGCCGACGCTTTTGAGGAAGTTAAGCCTCTCCTTTATCTCCTTGATGATCTCGGAGGCGATGAATTTTTCGCGGTCGCTTAATTCTATATCAGAAATAAAATCGAGCGAATCCACGACCGACATCTTGCAGAAGTCCGAAATATTTATCCCGCCGACGGTAACGGCAAGGCTCTCCCCGCTCAGCCTTTCTCCCTTGCAGAGGTCGCAGGGTATCTCGGTCATATAGGAGCGGATCTCGTCCTTTATCCAGTTGCTCGAGGTTTCATTGTAGCGGCGGTTCAGGTTATTGATGATGCCCTCAAAGGGCTGCTCGTAGGTTCCGCTGCCGTAGAGGGATTTGCGCTCGATCCTGAGCTTTTCCTCGCCCGTGCCGTAGAGGATCTTGTCAAGCGTCTCGCGCGGGAGGTTTTTCAGCGGCTCAGAGAGCGAGAATTTATACTTTTTCGCCAGCGCCTCCATATACATCGAAGCGATAGAGCTGCCCTCCATCGCCCAGCCGCTTCCCTTGATCGCGCCGTCGCGGATGCTTTTGTTCATATCGGGGATGATCTTCCCCTCGTCGATCTCCATGAAAACGCCCAGACCCGTGCATTTCGGACAGGCGCCGAAGGGATTATTGAAGGAAAACATCCTCGGGGTAAGATCCTCAATGCTGACGCCGTGATCGGGGCAGGCGTATTTCTGCGAAAAAAGCACGTCCTCGCCGCTGTCGAAATTCACCGTCACCAGACCGTTTCCGAGCTTTGAGGCGGTTTCGATGCTGTCGGAAAGGCGCGAGCGGATCGAATCCTTTATCACAAGGCGGTCGATTATCACCTCGATATTGTGCTTTTTATTTTTCTCTATTGGAATTTTCTCCTGAAGATCGTAGACGATGCCGTCGACGCGGACGCGCACGAAGCCGCCGCGCCGCGCGGAATCGAGCACCTTTGAGTGCTCGCCCTTCCTGCCCCTGACAACAGGCGCCATGATCTGGATCCTGCTGCCCTGCGGGTAGCTCATGATCTTGTCGACGATCTGATCGACCGTCTGCCGTCGTATCTCCCTGCCGCAGACCGTGCAGTGCGGCACACCTATCCTCGCGTAGAGCAGGCGCAGGTAATCGTAGATCTCCGTGACCGTGCCGACCGTCGATCTGGGATTCTTTGAGGTGGTTTTCTGGTCGATCGAGATCGCGGGAGAAAGCCCCTCTATGCTCTCGACGTTCGGCTTGTCCATCTGACCCAGAAACATCCTCGCGTAGCTCGAAAGGCTCTCGACGTAGCGGCGCTGACCCTCGGCGTAGATCGTGTCGAAGGCGAGCGAGCTTTTGCCCGAGCCTGAAAGTCCCGTTATAACCACCAGCTTGTTGCGCGGGATATCAACGTCTATATTTTTGAGATTGTGCTCCTTCGCGCCCCTGACGCGGATTTTATCGTGTGCCATTCTCGAAACTCCCAAATCAATCTTAGAGTATCATACCACAAAACGGCTCAAAATGCAACTGTATTTCCGCGCGGCATAAAGCGCTCAAAAGCCCGCTTATCATGAGGCTTTCTGATCGTTTTGCGGCGGGCTGACGGTTATTTCCGAAAAAAGAAACGCCCGGGAGTGCCGGGCGCTTCGGTTTCAGTTATTTTTCTTTATCGGAATAATTATACGATTACGAGAACAGACCTGTGATAACGGGAGCGTCGGGGTTGACCTCGGGATCCGCGCCGTAGAAGGTGAGGAAATCGCCGGAGGAGATGTCGTCGTCCCTGATGATGATCCACATCTCGTTAGCCATGAAGCCCTTGTAGTCCTTGCTCTGCGGACTTCCGGACTTGGAGACGATCACGTTATAGGTGCCCTTGCCCTCGAAGTCGAAGGAGTAGTCGAACCAGCCGTCGCCGTCCTCGTCGGCAGCCTGCTTGCCGGGCCAGGAGCCTCCTGTGAAGTTGAGCGCGGGAACGATGTCCTTGCCCTCGAAGTCAGCGCCCCAGATCCAGAGATGCGGAGCCCAGGTGAGGGTGCCCTGATGCTTGAGGTGGAGCTTGACCTTGAGCTCGCCCTTGAGGTAGTAGAGCTCAACGACCTTCTTGAAGCCGTAGGGGATCTTGCCGGCAAGCTCGGCGGGATGCTCGGGATCGTTCTCAAAGCCCATCGCCTTGTACTCGGGAACGGTGTAGTCGTCGCCGACCCTGCCCTTGATGGTATAGGTCTCGTTGCCCTCTATGGGAGTGGTGTTGCCGTTTTCGTCGGTAACAAAGTATTTAACGAGCACCTCGCCCAGCGATACCGCGTACTTCGCGATGTACTTCTGGAGCATGGTGACGTCGTTGGTGTTGACATCACCGTCGTAGTTGAAGTCGGCGCCTGCCTCGGTTTCCTCGTCAAAGGTTATGAGATTGGCTATCCTCTTCTGAAGCATGGTAACGTCGATGATGTTGATTTTGCCGTCCTTGTTAAGGTCGCCGAAATTCCGGATCGAGTCGGGAACATAGTCGACATAAACGTAGGTAACGGTCTTGGGAGTCTCGGAATAAACGCCGGAAGGATCGCCGATGATCTCGTTTACCATATAGATATTGGGAACAGCTGCGGAGGGAGCGGTCTGATAGCCGGTTCCGATCTTTCCGTGGATGGACATGGGAGCGATCTCCTTGCCGTCGAGCGTTTTCATGGGAGAACCGTTCTGATAAACGTAATTAACGGTAACGTCGCCGGTATCGCTTTCAAGACCGACGGACTCGAAGCTAGCCTTGTCTACCGCGATAATGCCGGAGCAGGGAGCCGCGGTATAGGTGTCGCCGGAGATCTCGCCGAGATTCTTGACGCCGGCTTCCTTGCCGTCGCAGATGATCACCCAGTCGCCGGCGGGAGCCGTCGCGAGAGATACCTCAGCCTCGCTCTTGGAGGCGTTGTAGATAACGAGCATATTCTGCCACTGACCCGCAGTATCGTTGGAAACGGTGAAAGCTACGGTAGCGGTATTGGCGCTCTTCTCGTTGAAGAAATTGTATGCCGCGCTGTAGCTGTTGTCATCCTCCGTGAAGGGAGCGAAGTTCTTTCTGATATTCATCAGACCCTCGTAATAGGAAACGAGGTCGGCGTAATCAACGAGGTTGCTCCAGTCGATCATATTTACGTCGGCGGGAGACTTGTAGCTGTTGTGGTCGCCGCCCTTTGTGCGCGCCATTTCCTGACCCGCGAGGGTGAAGGCTACGCCCTGAGAGGTGTAGATGATGGTCGCGGCAAGGCGGTTGATGGCGATAGCGTCGTCGCTTCTAACGCCGAAGTCGCCGAGCTGATTGGCTGACATGATCTGATCGTAAAGGGTCATATTGTCATGGCAGTCGGCATAGGTGACGGTCTGAGAGGGAGCCTGAGCTACCCAGCCGCTTGAGGCGGCGTCGGTGTTGGCCTGGACGCCGTAGCAGATCTGCGGAGCGCACTTGGGTCTGTTGCCGGTGAAGCCGGGGTCGGAAGCGTCCCAGACGCTGCCCTTGATGCCGTCGCGGATGGAGTCGTTGAAGAAGCCTACTCTTTCGCTGATGTAAGCGGAGTTCGCCTGAGTCGCCGCGATGTAGGGCTGTCCCGTTGAGGTCGTTGAGGAGCTTGAGGTACCCATTGCCCATCCCTCGCCCCACATTGTGAGCCTGGGATCGACCTGATCGAGGCTGCTGCGGACAGCGTTGATGGTCTCGGCGTCCATAAGACCCATGAGGTCGAAGCGGAAGCCGTCGACATGGTACTCATCTACCCAGTAGCGGCAGGACTCAACGATGTATTTGTGGACCATCGCTCTCTCACAGGCAACGTCGTTGCCGCAGCCCGAGCCGCTCGAGAAGGTGCCGCTGGAGGTCAGGCGGTAGTAGTAGTTGGGAACTGTCGCCTGGAAGCAGGAATCAGCCTCCGAGCAGGAGAAGGTGTGGTTGTAAACAACGTCCATAACGACGGAGAAGCCCGCGTTGTGGAGAGCCTGGATCATCTGCTTGCATTCTCTGATCCTGACGTTTCCGTCGAAAGGATCGCTCGAATAGGAGCCCTCGGGAACGTTGTAGTTCTGAGGATCATAGCCCCAGTTGAACTGATCGGGATCGCCCGCCTCGTCGATCGACTGGAAGTCATAGAAGGGGTTGATCTGAACGGTCGTGATGCCGAGATTCTTCAGATAATCAATGCAGGTGGAAATATTTCCCTCACCGCCGAGAGTCGTGCCTGTTTCGGTGAAGGCGAGGTATTTGCCGCGGTTGGGCTCGCTGACGCCCGAATCGGGATCGTACGAGAAGTCCTTGACGTGGATCTCCCATACGGTTGAATCCGTAGGCTTGTCGACAACGACGTGCCGATCGTTTTCCCAGCCCTCGGGATCAGTGCTGTCGAGATCGACTACCATCGAGCGTCTGCCGTTGACGCCGACGGCGCGTGAGTAAACGTCCTGAGTTTCATTTGTGGTGAAGGTCTTTTTGGGACCGCCTATCCTGTTGGTGGTGACGGTGTAGGTGTAGTAGGTATTGACGATATTGCCCTCAACGGTCGCCTGCCATACGCCTGTCCACGCGTCGTCCTTCATCATCTTTTCCATTTCAACGGTGCCGAGATCGGCGGCGCCCGTCTCGTTGTCGGAGCCTGTCGCGTAGCGGTTGAGCGTGACGCTCTTCGCGGCGGGAGCCCAGACCTTGAAGGTGGTTCGCTCGGGGGTATAGGTCGCTCCGAGATCGTCGCCGTTATAGGCGTATTGGGTGTCGACCGCTTTCGCCTTGTTCGAGTAGTAGGTGTCCTCGTTTTCACCTACGATACCCTCGGCTGTCGCCGCGAAGCCGCCGATAGCCGCCGTTGACGTCAGCATACAGGCAGCGAGAACGGAAGCAAGTATCTTGTGTGTGATTCTCATAGAATTATCCTCTCCTTTATTTTTAGCGTCCGGCAGGGCGCGGACAGAGCGCCGCCCGTCGCCGGCGCGCCAACAGATTCATCATTCAGCGCCGATTCATTTGTTTTCGGCTTCTACTATGTCCATATTCTCCATCATTTTCCGCTTGCGGCGAATACCCGAATAGAAGAATGAGAAGATGCAGAGCAGGAGCACCGCGCCCGCGACTATCCCCACAACGACCAGAGCCTTTGAGTAGGGATCGGGAAGCGACGAATAGCAGAAAAGCACGTTGATCTCGCCCTTTTTGAACACGCCGCGGAAGTTTTCGGGAAGGGCGATGAGGTTCATATCCTCAAACTCCTTTTCTATGGCGGTGTATTCCTCGCCTTCCTTGCCCTTCATGACCTCGGTAGCCTCGATCTTGCCGGAATCGGTCATATAGACGATGTTCACCTTGCAGAGCTCCTTGTCCTCCTCCCTGGTCTTTTCGTAGTAATAATCGACCGTCAGCTTGTCGGGAGGAGTCAGCCCCGCGCCGTTTGCGGGCAGCTTTTTGAGCATGAGCGAATAGCCCTCGATGTCGGGGATGGCGGGCGTGAAGTATTGCAGACCCTCGCGGTTGCGGAGCAGATAGGAATCCGCGATCTCCTTTCCGCTCTCGTTGTCGATGAAGCGGAAAACGACGCTGCCCGTCTTGCCCTTGAACTCCTCAACGTAAACCTCGGCTCTCTTTACGCCGTCGGAAAATTCTCCCTCGACGTCGCCCGACGAGGATTTTATGTCGTAGTTGAGGGAGCCCGCGATATCCTCGATATCGTACTTTGTTCCCGTGATCTGAGAAACGACCTGAGTTTTGATCTTCTCCTTGGTCTTGTTGTCGTAGTAGTTTATCACCAGAGCGCCTTCGCCGTCGGTTATGCCCGCGCTCTCGTAGCTCTGTCTGTCAACAAGGATGACCGCGGAATGAGCCGCCGCCTTTACGTTTCCGGTCACTGTTCCGAGGTTGCGCAGTCCTGCGGTCTCGTCGTCCGCGATCTTGATCCACTCGCCGTCCAGACTGACGTTCTGCGTATCGTCGGAGCCGTTGAAGATCGTGACTACGGTTTTCCAGCCCTCGGACTGAATATTGTTGACCTTATAGGCGCAGACGCCCGAGGGAAGGTTCTCAAGCGTTTCGATCCAGTTGGCGGTGTTGCTCGTGCTATCGCGGAACGCATCGAAGCTGTCGCGGATCTTCATCAGCCCGCGGTAGTATTCGATGATGTCGCTGTAGAGGGAAACGTTTTCCCAATCGAGCATATTCTCGGTGCGCGCCGAGGAATAGGAGTTTTCGTCGCCGTCCTTGCTGCGCGCGAATTCCTCGCCTCCGAGGAAGAAGGGTATTCCCTGCGAGGTCATGACGATAGCCGCCGAGAGCTTGTTCATAGCCACAAGGTTTTCGTGGCGTTTTCTGTACTCCTCGTTGTGCAGCACCGAATCGACAAGGGTATCGTAAAGCGCGAGGTTGTCGTGGCAGGAGGCGTAGGTCACGCACTGTGTCGGCGCCTTTGCCCAGCCCGAGGTCGAGCTGGACTGACCCGTAAAGCCCGTCTTTATCGCCGAGCGGTTGGAGCCGTTCTGGATAAAGCCCTGTCCGCCGCCGAAAACGCTGCCCTTGATGCCGTCGCGGATCGTATCGTTGAAGGCTCCGATGCGGCTGTTGAGCTTGCTCATGTTGCTCTGGTTAGCCATCTCGGTCCCGGGAGCCGAGTTTGTAGCCATATTCCAAGCCTCGCCGTACATGATGATGCGTTCGCCGCTGCCGTCGGGATAGAGCTTGTCGAGAGCCTTGCGGATCTCGTTCATCGTGGTGACGTCGTGGAGTCCCATGAGGTCAAAGCGGAAGCCGTCGATATGATATTCCTTCGCCCAATAGGTCACGGAGTCTATCATATATTTGCGGAACATGGCGTGCTCGGAGGCAGTATCGTTGCTGCAGCCCGAGTCGTTCGAGAAGCTGCCGTCGTCGTTCATGCGGTAGTAGTAGTTGGGAACGGTGTACTGGAACCATGATTCGGTGGAATAGGTGTGATTGTAAACGACGTCCATAATGACGCCGATTCCCGCGCTGTGCAACGCCTGTATCATCTGCCTGCATTCCCTGACGCGGGAGTAGCCGTCCTTGGGGTTGGTGGAATAGGAGCCCTCGGGACAGTTGTAGTTCACGGGGTCGTAGCCCCAGTTGTACTGCTCCATGATGTCCTTGCTCTCGTCTACCGAGCCGAAGTCGTACATGGGCATGATCTGGACGTATTTTACGCCCAGCTTTTTGAGATAGTCGACGCAGGTCGAGGGACCGCCCTGGATATTGTTGAGGGTGGTGCCGCTCTCGGTGAAGGCGAGGAACTTTCCCCTGTGCTTCTCGCTGACGCCGCTGTTCTCATTTGACGAGAAATCCGCGACGGAGATCTCCCAAACCGTGGCGTCGGTCTGGCGGGCGACAAAAACGTGGTCGTCGTTCTCCCAGCCCTCGGGGACAGCCTTTTCGGGATCGACTACCATCGAGCGTCTGCCGTTGACTCCGCACGATCTCGCGTAAACGTCGCCCGTGACCTTGGTATCCTTGCCCGTTGTCACCGAATAGGTGTAATACTTTCCCGAGAGATCGCCGCTGACGGAAGCGGACCAGACGCCCGTTTCCTTATCGAGCTTCATCTCTACGGTCTTGAAGGACTTTTTGTCCTCCTTCTCGTCGCCCTTCTCGTAGAGGTCGAGCTTGACCTGCTTTGCCTGAGGCGCCCAGACCTTGAAGGAAGTGGACTTTTTGCCGTAGGTCGCGCCCAGATCGCTGCCTGTATAGGCGGTTTTGTCAAGCTCCGCCGCGTAAGCGTGGTAATCGGTTTTGCCCGCGGCTTCGGCGGCGCAGATCGTTGAACCCATAATCATCATAATACTCAATACTCCTGTGATAAATCTTTTTAGCTTCAAAGCAATGCCTCCTGACATATACTTTTTGTTCTATCATTTTATCACAAAAAAGCATTATTCTTAATTCCGATTAAGAAATATGCCTTGTAAGTCTTTCATTTAAGTGTAGAAATTTTTATATATATTTTGTGCACAATAACGAAGCGCCCGATTCAATGAACCGAGCGCCGGTTTTATTCGGTTAAATTTGTCCGCCGCGAAAACGCGCGGAGGCGAAAACCTTCAAAAGCCGCTCCCCTTACGGCTCACAGCGTCACCCTGAACGTTGTTCCCTTTTCCTCGCTGCTCTCGGCGGTTATTTTGCCGCCGTGATTAGCCGTTATCTCCTTCGCTATCGCCAGACCGAGTCCGTAGCCCTTGGTGGTGCGCGATTTTTCGGCGCGGTAGAAGCGGTCGAAGATGTGCGGCAGATCCTCCTTTGAGATCGGCGTTCCGAAATTGTGAACCGAGAATTCGACAGAATTATTTTTCTTTTGCAGAACTATTTCTACGGTGCTGTCGGAGCGGGCGTATTTTACCGCGTTGTCGATCAGGATGTGAGCGAGCTGGCTGAGCTGCAGCGAATTGCCGCAGACGGTGATCCCGGGCGTGATCCTCGCGTCGATCAAAACTCCCTTTTCAAAGGCGACCGGCTCAAAATTCAGCGAGACGCCCTCCACCGTGTCGCTGAGATCGACCTCGGTTTTCTCGGCTGTTCCGTCGCCCGCGTCGTTCTTGGCGAGGAAGAGCATCTGATCTATGAGCTTTTTCATGTGATCAGCCTCCTCCCCGGTGCTTTCGAGCCACTTGCGCTGCTCGGCGTCGGGAGAATGGGAGAGCATGATATTGTTGTTCGCGAGGATGACCGTCAGCGGGGTCTTGAGCTCGTGGGAAGCGTCGGCGACGAAGCGCTTCTGCTTCTCCCAGCTCTCCCTCACGGGTCGCACGGCGAGTCCCGAGAGCAGGAAGCTTATCAGGAAGATGACTCCCATCGAAACGACGAACAATACGGCGCAGATCACCACGGTTCCGCGCAGCTTTGAGAAAACGGCGGAATTGTCGGCTATGATAACGCGCGTCGTTTCCTGTCCGGAGCCTGACGGCTTGTCGCTTCTCTCATACATAAGACCGTATTTTGAGATAACGCCGCCCTTTTTGTTCTCCTTCACAATGATTTCGGCGCAGTCGCCGAGGGTGTCCCCGTCTATCGAGGCGTTGTTCTCGGTGACGCTTATGATTTCGCCGTCCTTATCCAGCTCCATTATTATATAAGAGGAGATCTGAAACGACGGCTCCATGCGCTCGACGACCTTTGGCTCCGGCATCCCCTTGTCGTCTGTCGCGTCGGCGCGAGGAAAAACATTCTTCTTGCCGCTGCGGTTCAGGGTCTCGTTCATTCCGCGCTGAAAATCCGACTTGGCGCCGGAATAGCTGTTGACGCAGACCACCGAAAAAATAATCAGCAGCACCGCGCCTATCAGCGACATATTAAGTATTATTATCCTTCTTCTGAGCTGCTTAAACATCGCCCTTCTCCAATCTGTAGCCCATCTTCTTTACCGCCTTGATCTCAGCGCTTGAATTGATGAAATTCAGCTTGCGGCGAAGAAATGAAATATACGCCTCAACATTGTTGGAGCCGGCGTCGGAATCGTAGCCCCAGACCTTTGTGATGATATCGTCCTTTGAGATTATGGTATCGCGCGAGGCGATCAGGAGCTTTATGATCTCGGCTTCCTTAAAATTCAGGTGCACGCTCTTCGCTCCCTTTGACAAAAAGCCCGTCGAGGCGTTGAAGCTGAAATCACCGTACTCGCTCTCGTCGAGCACGACCTCTCCCCTGCGGCGGGTGAGCGCCTTGACCCTCGCCAGAAGCTCCTCGGGCGCGAAGGGCTTAGTCATGTAATCGTCAGCGCCGTTGTCCAGCCCCGACACCTTGTCCCCTATCGTATCCTTAGCTGTCAGCATAAGGATCGGAGTCTGGATTTTTTTGCGTCTGAGCTCCCTGGCGACCTCAAAGCCGTCGCGGAAGGGCAGCATAACGTCAAGTATAATAAGATCATAGATGCCGCTCATAGCGTAATCCAGCCCGTCGTTTCCGTCGTATACGACGTCCGCCATATACTTTTGCTCCCGCATGATCTGCTTCAGAGCCTCGGCGAGCCTGCGCTCGTCCTCAACGATCAAAATGGTCATGGTGATACCTCCTGCTTTTTTCTTTTTCATTATATCAGTTAGTACTCTAACGCACAATACTTAAAAAATGCTGAAATAAGATTTTTTCAAAAAATTTTAAAAACTAAAAAAATTTAAGCTATTTTTAAGGTTGACGATTTATAATTCAGCCATAGACAAGAAAAGGGGGCCTCAAGATGAGCATCCAAACAGTTTTTGAAAGAACCGAAAAGAAATATATAATCACCCTCAGCCAGCGCAAGAGGCTGCTTGAGCTGATAGAAAAATATATCAGGGACGACGAATACGGCGAGAGCACGGTTTGCAGCCTTTACTTCGACACCGACGACTACCGGCTGATCCGCACCTCTCTCGAAAAGCCGGTTTACAAGGAAAAGCTCCGGCTTCGCAGCTACTCGACCCCAAAGGAGAACAGCAACGTTTTTCTGGAGCTCAAGAAGAAATACGAGGGAGTCGTCTACAAGCGCAGGCGCACGCTCTCTTACCGCAGCGCGATGAACTACCTCGAGAGCGGTAAGCTCCCGGACGACTCGCAGATCATGAAGGAGATCGACTACGCGATCAATTTCTACAACGGCCTCAAGCCGAAGGTTTTCATAGCCTACGACCGAACGGCGTTTTACTGCAAAACAGACCGCGATCTCAGGATCACCTTTGACAGAAACGTTCGCTTCCGCACCGAGGAGCTCGACCTCAAATACGGCAGCTACGGAGAGCGGATCCTTCCCCACAATCTCTGCATTATGGAGATCAAGGCGCTGAGCGCCATGCCCCTGTGGCTGGTCAAAGCGCTGAGCGAGCTGAATATCCGCCCCGGCTCGTTTTCAAAATACGGGACAGCGTATCAGAAGATCCAAAGCGGAAATTATCTCATGAACGGAGGACAAAACTGTGCTTAACGATTTATTCTCGGCTATCTATACCGACACCTTCTCAACAGGAATATACCTCATCTGCACGGCGGTCTCGCTGGTGCTCGGCGCTGCGATCGCCTTCACCGTGAGCTTCCGCTCAAAAACAAGCAAGAGCTTTCTGCTTGCGCTCTTCCTTATCCCCGCGATAGTCCAGACGGTGATAATGCTGGTAAACGGAAACGTCGGCACCGGCGTAGCGGTGATGGGAGCCTTCTCGCTGGTTCGTTTCAGAAGCGTCGCGGGCAGCGCAAAGGAGATAGTCGCGATCTTCCTTGCCATGGCGACAGGTCTGGCGACGGCAATGGGATATATCACGCTGGCGGCGCTGTTCGTGGTGATAATCTGTATAGCGATGATAATTCTCGGCTTTGTGCGCTTCAAGCAGCGCGACGACCTGAGCAGAGATCTGAAAATCACCATCCCCGAGGATCTCAACTACGCTCACGAGTTTGACGACCTCTTTGAAAAATATACCAAAGCCTCAAAGCTCCTCACCGTTAAAACAGGCAGCATGGGCAGCCTCTACAAGCTCACCTACAGGATCGAGCTCAAGACGGAGGATGAGGTGCAGCGCTTCATCAACGAGCTTCGCTGCCGCAACGGCAACCTTGAGATCGCGGTGCTCATGCCCGCGGTAGAGGAAAACAGACTATGACGCTTTCATCCGACGCTTTCATTTTGCTTTCTCCACTTTTTTCATAAACATCTCCTTACGGGAACAGGGCAAGGCGAAAAGCCTTGCCCTGTTCTCATTTATTCCTGAAACAGACCGAAAAGATGTATAGCTCTCCGGCGAGAAGAACGACTCCCGCGGTGAGCAAAAGCGTTTTCACCTGCAAAATGCCGCTGAATATAATGACAAAGGAGAAAAGCAGGATTATCCCGAGAGCGGCGCCCCTGCTCTCACGCTTGAAGAAGAGAAGCCAGAGAATAAGATAAGCCGCGACGCAGCAGGAGGTAACGATAAGCCAGAAGCGGCGCATCAGCTCGACCGGCTCGGTAAAGCCGCCCTCGAGCACGCCGATATTGAAGCCCATGAGAAAAAGGCTGAAAAACCTGCCCGCGCGGTCGATATAAACCATCGCGCGGTTTTGAAAAATATTCTTATCGGGCTTACGGGTCTTAAAATATATCGCCTGAGGAAGAAAAAGAAGCGACGCGAAAAGCAGTCCCCAGGGATTGAAGATCGAGAAAAAATTCAAAACGCTCACCGCCTTTGAATACAATTTTATCACAGCAGGATACTAATTGCAAGAGATGTTCAGCAACTGAGAAAGATTACAAGATTGTTGTTGATTTTTCAGGCAATAGATTGTATTATATAATTTAGGCAACACCGCACAATCAGCGGCGCGCGGATTGCCTTCAGAATAATCTTTTGGAGAGAAGCGTTTTGGAGAAAAAACGAAGATTTAAAATCAGCGGAAAGCTGATCTTCAATATCCTGGTAATAGGCATTTCGATTTATCTTATAATATTCTTTTTTGCTTCCGAGGACGGAATGATCGACCTGCTAAGGTCGCCCGACGGCTTTCAGTGGGGCTGGATACTCCTCGCGATCGGAGTATTCGACGCGAATATCGCTATAGACGGACTTGTGACCATGCTTTACATCCGCTCGAGATATCCCGATTTCAGCTTCTGGGACGCGCTTAAAACCGCCTTTGTGGGAGTTTTCTTCGGCGCGGTAACGCCCTCGAACACGGGCGGTCAGCCGATGCAGCTCTATCTGCTCTCTAAGAAGAATATCAGCGTGGGCTTCGGCTCGGCGTGCATGACCCAGAAATTCATCGTCTATCAGCTGGTGACGACCTCCTTCAGCATTTTCGCGGTGATCGTCGCCAACCGCTACTTCACCGAGGCGTTCACAAGCTTCTGGTCGTCAGCCTTTATTGTGCTCGGCTTCGCGGTGCAGCTCATACTCACGGCGTTTTTGCTGGTGGTTTCCTTCTCCGAGAAGCTCACCCGTAAGCTCATAAGGCTGATCTACGCGATCCTTAAGCTGCTCAAATTCATCAAGAACCCGCAGGCGAAAATCAAAAAGGTCTCGCGCGAGTTCGCGATGTTCCACAATTCAAACCGCCTGCTCATGACCGACAAAAAGCGGATGATAAAGATCTTTCTGCTCGTCTTTGCGCAGATGCTCTGCATTTTGAGCGTGCCCTATTTTGTTTACCTCTCCTTCGGCATGCCCAAGATCGCCGCCTCGCACGGACTGCCTGTCGGCAATCCCTTTGACTTTATCTGCATCCAGTCCTTCGTGCTTTTCACATCAAACCTGGTTCCGCTCCCCGGAGCCTCCGGAGGCGCGGAGCTCGCCTTTACGATGTATTTCGGCAGCTTCTTTGTGATCGGCAATATCAGAAAAATAAAACCCGCTATCCTGCTCTGGCGCTTTGTAACCTACTACGGGGCGATACTTCTCACCGCGCCCTTCTCATACTTTACAAAGGGCTACAGCAAAAGCTACAAGCTGATAGAGCAAAAGCGAGAAACCGAACTTATCGAGGAATACGGCTTCGTGAGCGACAGTCTCTCGGGCGGCATCACGGTCAGGGAAGCGGCGGATCAGATCCTCTACGGCGAAAACGCTGTCCGGACGTTCTATTGGAAGGGCGACAGGGAGCTGCTGGAGCTCTGCGGCGAGAGCGAACGCTTCGGAACGCTGATGCTCTCGGGATACGTCAACTATATCGAGGACGAGCAGCAGATGCAGTTTTCCGCGACGATCATTTCCTTTGACAGCGAGCGGCGTTTTCTCGCCTTCAGGGGGACCGACAACTCGATCGTCGGCTGGCAGGAGGACTTCAATATGTACACCGTCTTTCCCCTGCCTTCCCAGACGGCGGCGCTCAGCTATTACGAGAACGCCGCGAAAATACTCGGCGGCTCGTTCATTCTCGGCGGTCACTCCAAGGGCGGCAACCTCGCTATCTACGCGGCGTCGTTCTGCAGCGACGAGGCAAGGGAGCACATCGGCTCGGTCTACAATCTCGACGGTCCCGGCTTTGACCTCAAAGCGATGATGAGCAGCAGCTACGACCGGATCTGCGACAAGATCCACACCTTCGTTCCCCAGACCTCGTTTTTCGGGATGATGCTTGAGCACGAGGAAAAATTCACCATCATCAAGAGCAATCAGAAGGGCTTTTTCCAGCACGATATCTACAGCTGGGAGGTCGAGCGCACTTCTCTTGTCAAGCTCAGCGAAACAAATATCGAAAGCGAGATGTTTGACCGAACCCTGAGCGACTTTGTGAAAACCCTCTCCAAGGAAGAAAAAGAGGATTTCATCGAGGTCGTTTTCAATATTCTCAAGGAAACCGACAACCACACATTCAGCGAAATGGCTGACAACTGGTTCAAAAACTCGGCTGTCATAATAAAATCCCTCGCGAAGCTCAAGCCCGAGGCGCGCTCCGTCCTGATAAGCACCTTCGGCACCTTTCTCAAATGCGTCGGGAACAGCATCAACGATATCAAGCCGTTCAGAAAAAGGGCGGAGAGCGGCAAAGCAAAGGCAAAAATCAAGCTCGCGGGTCTTTCGAGCTGATTAAGCTGATTATTTATTAGACAAAAACAGGGATGACTCAAGGCTCAAAGCGAGCCGGAAGTCATCCCTTTTCGTAACTAAATCAAAACCTCATCATGAGCAGGTTAAACCAAAACCTCACCATGAGCAAGTTAAATCAAAATCTCATCGTGAGCGAGATCCTGCCCTTTTTGGAGTCTACCGAGAGGATCTTTACGTTCACAACATCTCCGACCTTCAACACCTCGGACGGGTGCTTAATGAATTTATTGCAGATCTGCGAGATATGCACCAAGCCGTCCTGATGGACGCCTATATCAATGAAGGCGCCGAAGTCGATAACGTTGCGCACCGTGCCCTTAAGCTCCATGCCCTCCCTGAGGTCGTTGATGTCGAGCACGTCCGAGCGCAGCAGCGGAGCGGGCATTTCATCGCGCGGATCGCGCCCGGGCTTTGAAAGCTCCTTAACGATGTCGTCGAGGGTCGGAAGTCCGATCCCCAGCACCTGAGCGAGATTTTTCGTTCCCTTCGCCTTTACCCTGCTTGAGATGTCGCCGAACCTGGCGGCTTTTATTTCTTTATCGGAATAATCAAGCAGCTTCAAAAGCTTCTTCGCGCTCTTGTAGCTCTCGGGATGGACGGCGGTGTTGTCGAGAGGATTGGAGCTTTCCGGCACTCTCAAAAAGCCGGCGCACTGCTCAAAAGCCTTTGGTCCCAGCTTCGGGACCTTTTTTAATTCCGCTCGGGAACTAAAAGCTCCGTTCTCTTCCCTGTAAGCGACGATATTCTTGCAGACCGCCGAATTTAGTCCCGAAACCCTCAGGAGCAGGGCGGGCGAAGCCGTATTGAGGTCGGCTCCGACCGAGTTGACGCAGTCCTCAACAACTCCGTCGAGGGTCTCGGCGAGGCGCTTTTGCGGCATATCGTGCTGATACTGTCCGACGCCGATCGCCTTGGGCTCGATCTTGACAAGCTCCGCGAGGGGGTCCTGCAAACGTCTGGCTATCGAGACCGCGCTGCGCAGGGTTAGGTCGAGCTCGGGAAGCTCCGCCGCGGCGAGCTTTGAGGCGGAATAAACCGAAGCGCCCGCCTCGCTCACCACCATATAATAAACGGGGCGCTTGATCTCCTTGATAACGTCGGCGGCGAACATCTCCGTCTCCTTTGAGGCGGTGCCGTTGCCTATAGAAATTATTTCAACATGGTATTTATTAATGAGCTGTATCAGCTTTTGGCGCGACTGCTCGATTTTCTGCTGAGAATGAGTCGGATAAATCACCGCGGTATCGAGCACCTTTCCGGTGCCGTCTACGACGGCGGTCTTGCAGCCGGTGCGGTAGCCCGGGTCGAGTCCGAGCACGGTTTTGCCCTTTACCGGCGGCTGCATAAGAAGCTGCTTGAGGTTGACGGAGAACACCTTCATGGCGCTCTCGGCTGCGGCGTCGGTGAGCTCTCCCCTGATCTCGCGCTCGAGCGAGGGGAAGATCAGGCGCGAATAAGCGTCCCTGACGCATTCCGCGATCAGGTCGGAGCAGAGGGGATTTGTATTTCTGTCGAGCAGACGGGTGACGATCCCCACGGGAACGGCGCTGTCGAGCTCGATCCCCGCCTTGAGAAAGCCCTCCTTCTCTCCCCTGTTGATCGCCAAGATCCTGTGGCCCGCGGTTTTCTTTACCGGCTCCGAAAAATCGTAGTAGAGGCTGTAGACGCTGTCCTGCTCGGGGTCGGCGGCGACCGACCTGAGCGAGCCGTTCTGACGGACAGCGGTGCGCAGGCGCTTGCGTATCTCGGCGTTGTCTGAGATCTGCTCGGCGATTATATCCATCGCGCCCTGAATCGCTTCCCCGGCGTCGGCAACGCCCTTTTCCTCGCTGACAAATCCCTCCGCGAGCTTATAGGGATCAAAGCCCTTCTCCTGCCTGAGAACAGCCAGAGCCAGCGGCTCAAGCCCCTTTTCCTTGGCAACCGAAGCGCGGGTCTTGCGCTTGGGTCTGAACGGGCGGTAGATATCCTCCAGCTCGCTGAGGGTCTGAGCATTGTCCAGCGCGGCGGAAACCTCGTCGGTGAGCTTCTCCTGACCCTCGATCAGAGCGCGGATCTCCTCTCTGCGCTTGTCGAGTCCGCGCAGATATTCAAGCCTCTCGCTGAACTCCCTTATGAGCTGATCGTCCATAGAGCCGTGCAGCTCCTTGCGGTAACGCGCGATAAAGGGGATCGTATTGCCGTCGTCGAGCAGCGCGATGATGTTCCGGGCATACTCCTCTTTTATATTGAATTGCTGTGATAATACTTCCGAATAATTCATAATACCTCCGTTGTAACAGAGAGCGCGTCAAGGCTCTCTAGATCAGTCCAAGCTTCTGCTTCCATTTCAAGATCCGCTTCACGGAATTGTCGATCTGCTCCATTGGGATCTCCTCGTTTTTGACCGCCTGCAAAACGGCGGGATATTGTATTTCAAGCTCGCTGCAGCAGAGCATATCGTTGCCCGCTTTGGCCGCGAGGACAGCCGCGTTTTCGGAGCCGGTATATTCCGATACCGCGCCCATAACGAGATCGTCCGTGATGATGACTCCGTTGAAGCCCAGATTCTCGCGGATGATCTGATGCACCTTGTCGGACAGAGAAGCGGGATAATCCGCGTCCATGCACTCGACGATATTGTGAGAGACCATTATGCAGTCCGCGCCCGCCTTGATCCCCGCCTCAAAGGGCTTGAAATCGTTGTTCGCGAAAGTCGAATAGGGGCGGTCGTCATGCGCGGTTCCCGTATGGGTGTCAACGCAATCGCCGTAGCCCGGAAAATGCTTCAAAACGCTGCCGAGCTTTTTTTCGCTGTAGATCGCGACGGTATCGCTGATGAAGCCGCCTGTCAGCTCCGCGTCGTCCGAGAAGGAGCGCTCGAACATAAAGCTCTCGGTATCGCCCGTGAGGTCGCATACCGGCGCTAGGTTGACGTTTACGCCCAGCGAGGTCAGCAGCTCAGCCTTCTCGGTTTCGATCTCGCGCACCCTGTCCATGCCTCCGTCGGTATAATAATCCTTAGGCGACCGGAACGGCGCGTAGCGAAGGTTCTCGTTACTGCTCACGCGGACGACGGTGCCTCCCTCCTCATCCGCTCCGATAAGGAGAGGTATCCTCATGCCCTCCTGATATGAGGCGATATCCGCCTTCACCTCCTCGGCGGTCTTGCCGTCAAAATCCCTTCCGAACAGGACGTATCCGCCGAGATGATATTTAGCGGCGTCCTCGGCGGCGTTCACATCCGGGCAGCTTGAGAAGAACATCTGACCGACCTTCTCCTCCACACTCATAGCCGCGACCGTTTCGGAGATCGCGTCGCCGCCCGGCTCGGCGGGCTCGGTCGTCAGCTCCCCCGTTTCGGAGGTCTCCACGGCAGCCTTTGTAAAAACCTGAGTGCCGCCGGTATTGTCAGAATTTCCCGCGGTGCAGGCGCAAAGCGAGATCATCAGCAGCAAACAAATCGATAATGAGATTTTTTTCATAGTCGGTCACCTCGATCAATTATTTTCGGCGTCGGCAAACGCCGCTGTCAGCAATAAATGGCGCCTCAAAATTCTTCTGTTGTTCAGAGGCGCGGATATTCCGTGAAGGATTTTCGGCTATGGGCGGCTATAAATTTTAAGAGACGCCCGGGATACTATCGTCCCGCAGCAGAAACGCCCTCAAAGCGCTGTAGCGTTTGGCGCGGCGGTCGTTGTACACCATCTGCTCGACGGCTCTTTCCTCGCCGATTATTATCAGGAGCTTTTTGGCTCTGGTCACGGCGGTGTAGAGCAGATTCCGGTAATAGAGCATGGGAGTCCCGCAAAAAAGCGGCAGTATCACCGCGTCGAACTCGTTTCCCTGACTCTTGTGGACGGTCACGGCGTAGGCAAAGTCCAGCTCGGAAGCCGCCTCAAAGCTCATGGAGGCGGTTTTGTCATAGAAATTGACGGTAAGGCGCTTCTGCTTTTTGTCGATCCGCTCGATTATCCCGATATCTCCGTTAAAAACGCCCTCGCCGGTTTCGCCGTTTTCGCGCTCCCAGCGGATATCGTAATTGTTCTTTACCTGCATCACCTTGTCGCCGACCCTGAAAACCCGCGCTCCGAGCGTGACCTCGGGCTTGTCCTCTGCCTTGGGATTGAGCGCCGCCTGGAGCCTGTGATTCAGCTCCGCCGTGCCCAGCTCCCCCTTTTTCGAGGGGCAGAGCACCTGGATATTCTCAAACGGCGAGAAGCCGTAAGCCTTGGGCAGCCTCTTTTCGCAAAGCTCCGTGAGAAGCTGAGCCGCTTCCTGCTTGTAATTGCGGCGCATAAAGAAAAAGTCGTTGTCCCTCACCGAGAGGTTAGGCAGCCTGCCCGCCACGATATCGTGAGCGTTCGTGATGATAAGGCTCTGCTGCGCCTGACGGAAGATCTCATTGAGAAACACCGTCGGTATAACCCCGCTGTCCACCAGATCTCCGAGGACGTTTCCCGCGCCGACGCTCGGGAGCTGGTCGGAATCTCCGACCAGGATAAGACGGCAGCCGATTGGCAGCGCCTTTAGCAGGCTCTCAAAAATCAGACTGTCCACCATCGAGACCTCGTCCACGATGACCGCGTCGCATTTGAGCTGATTTCGCTCGTTTTTTGAAAAAACCGGGTTGTCGTGACGATCCCAGCTGACCTCGAGCAGCCTGTGCAGGGTCTTGGCGTCCTCTCCCGTCAGCTCGCTCATCCGCTGGGCGGCTCTGCCTGTGGGAGCGGCGAGGAGCACCTTCATCCCCCTGTTTTTCAGTATCCTTATGATCGCGTTGAGGGTGGTGGTCTTGCCGGTTCCGGGACCTCCCGTGAGCACCATCATCCCCTCGGTCAGCGCGGTCGTTATCGCTTTTTTCTGCAGCTCGGCGTATTCGATCCCGCTCTCGAGCTCGCAGTCCTCGATCGCTTCGTCGATCCGCGTTATCCTGTCCGCGGGAAAGCCGAGCATGGTCTTTATTCGCGAGGATGCGTAAAGCTCCGCCGCGTGCATTTTCGGCGTGAAAATGAATTGTCTGCCGTCGAAGCTGTCGCCGATGAGCGTGCGGTCAAAGAGCATTTCGTCGAGGCAGCTCTCCGTGCGCCCGCGCTCCGTCTCGAGAAAATCCGCAGCCATTGAGAGAAGCTGCTCGCGCGGCAGGCAGGTGTGCCCGTTCGAATGGTTGTGGCGCAGAATATATGTAAGCCCCGCGCGCAGCCTGACCTCGCTGTCAGGCGGCAGGGACTGCTTTTTCGCGATAAAATCGGCGGTTTCAAAGCTGACGCCGAAGTCGCCGTCGCACAGGGTATAGGGATTCTCGCGGATCCTCTCGACAGCCGAGGCTCCCATCTCGGAAAAGATCTTCACGGCGGCGGTGTTCGAGATCCCGAACTCGCCCAAAAAGATCATCAGCGTGCGAATCCCCGCGTTGCTCTTGAGCTGCTCCGAATAATCCTCCGCCTTTTCGCGGGAAATGCCCCTGAGCATGGCGACGCGCTCGGGCTGCTCCTCCATCACATCGAGCGTAGCTTCTCCGAAGGCTTCAACAAGCCTTTTTGCCGTCGCGGGACCGATCCCCCTGACGGCGCCGGAAGAGAGATAGCGCAGGATATCAGCCGCCTGAGTCGGACGGCTTATCTCGCAGGAACGGGCGGAAAACTGCTTTCCGTAGCTGCGGTGGTTGGTATAGCCGCCCAGAAGGGTAAGATTGTCGGCGACGTTCACCTGCGGCATTATTCCGACAGCCGTAATAAAATCATCGCCGTCGGAAAGCTCGAGCACCGTATAGCCGTTCAGCTCGTTCCTGTAAACAATATTTTCGACAACGCCCTCCAGGCGCAGAAGCTTTTCGTTTTCCATAAAATTATCCCTTTTATCGCCCGCCGCCACGACCGAGCGCCCTCGGCGCTGCGTCCGGGTATAATAACATTTCAAAGCAGGGCAGCGCCTCGGGATTCGGACGCTCAGCTCGCGCGGCGCCGCCTTAACCTTGTTATTATAATATCTGCTGAACAATTCAACAACACAGAAATCATCAGATATTATTATACACCATTTTCGGAAAATTAACAAGAGCCCGGGCGCATTTCATTTCCTTTCCGGCGTTTCATTCTTTTCCCTCAACAGCTCAAGCAGAGTATCCCTGTCTATCAGGCTCACCCCGTAGCGCCCGCAGATCGCTTTGCATATCCTGTACGCCTCGCTGTCCCTTTCGCAGGCGGCGCAGACAAAAAGCCTGTGGCTCCTTCCCCATCTCAGGCGGGATATCGCGCTGCGAAGCTGCGCCTCGACTCTCTCGGGATCATCCTCGGGAAAGGTTACTATCATCAGCGAGCGTTCGCCCTCGCTCCTGAACAGCCTCAGCGAAAGCTCCCTCAAAAGGCTCATCGCGCCGATCATCGACAGAATAAGCAGCGCCACGGCGGAAAAGATATTCATCCCAATCACCTCTGATCCATATTATTTTGATTGTAAAAAATTGTGATGAATATTTCAGCCCCACGCATGAATAATAATAACAGAGGTGATGAAATGAAACAGAAGGAGTTTGAGAACCACTGCATCAGCTGCACGGTCAGAAACTGCACGAACCACAGCGGAGACAAGGACTTCTGCTCGCTGAAAAGAATAACCGTGGGAACCCAGATGCCGCGCAAAAACGAAACCGTCTGCACCGACTGCAAGAGCTTCCAGCTTCGCTCCGATCTCATGATCGGCTAGGTAACCACTGATCAGCTCGGCGGTCATAACGAGCCGGAGCAGTCGGCGGAAAAGCGCCGGGGCGCAAGGCACGTTCGGCTCGCGTCAGTCAGCGAAGCATCGGAGATGATCCCGGTCAGCCAAAGGGCTGAGGCTTATGCCTCGGCTCTTTTTTGCGCGCCATGAAATCCCTCTTGATAATTGATCGCAGCGCCGCCTCACAGCTATTGACATTGTGGAAATAAATGTATTGACAATTCGGAAATTTCCGGTATTGCATTGTAAGCCCAACGCTATTATGATACAATTATTATGAATATTTTTATTTATTATTATCGGCTTAAAATGTGCATTTTCACAACAGCCGACCAAAATCAAGGAGGAAAAGCTATGAAAAAAGTAATCCGAAAATCCGTCGCCGTAATACTTGCTCTTATGCTGGTTCTCGGCGCGCTCGAGATACTTCCGATCTCGGCGTTCGCGGCAGACGCAAACGAAGCCTCGGGAACGAACGGCTCTCTCGTTCGCGGCAGCTTCACGCTCAGCAACGGCGTTCTCACCGTAACCATCGACGGCGATATGGAATTCTCCGTAGACTCAAGCGGAAACCGCTTCTCTCCGTGGAACGATCAGAAAAACGATATAACCAGGATCGTATTCCGCGGGAACATCACCTCCGTCGCGGAATCCGCCTTCAGCGGCTGCGCCAACCTGAAAGCGGTATCCTTCCCCGCCTCGGTCAAAACGATCGGAAACAGCGCGTTCAGCAACTGCGACAGCCTCACCTCCATCACCTTCCCTAACGGCGTGGAGGAGATCGGCAGCAACTCGTTCTTTGACTGCGACAAGCTCTCCGGCGTCAATTTTTCCTCGACCGTAAAAAAGATCGGCCGCTTCGCCTTCCAAAGCTGCGACTCTCTGAGCACCCTTGTGCTTCCGAACGGCGTTGAGGAGCTGGGCGAATACGCCTTCTGCGACTGCGGCAGCCTCTCAAACGTCGCCGTTCCCGACAGTCTGGAAAAGATCGGCGCCTACGCGTTCATGTGGACGCCGTGGATCGACAGCCTTTCCTCAAGCTATGAAAACGCCGTGCTCTACATCGGAAAAACCGCCTACGCTTATAACGAGTACGCCGAAGGCTCAACGGGCAATATCACGATCAAACGCGGAACGACCTTTATCACCGACTATCTGTTTGAGTTTTCAGGCGTTGAAACCGTCGACATTCCCGATTCCGTGAAATACATCGGCGATTACGCCTTCGCATATTCAAATCTCTCAAGTATAACCATACCCGACAGCGTGATTGAGATCGGTGAAAACGCCTTCACGGACTGCGACAGCCTCACCGAGATCCGCGGCGGCAGCGGCTCTTACGCTCAAAGCTACGCGAACAGCCACGGTCTCCCCTTTACCGTTATCACAAGCGGCAGGAAGGACATTTCGGGCTGCACGATCACAGCCGCAAACTTCCTCTACGACGGCAACGCAAAGACTCCGAGCCTCACCGTCAGGGACGGCTCGACCACGCTTAAAAAGGGCACCGACTACACCGTTACATATTCTAACAACTGGGAAATCCCCCACTACTATGACGCGGGCTATAGCTTCTGTTCTTCAAGGAACGGTTACTTCGTCTTTGTATGCGCAGATGTTTCGGTTTTGAATTCATGCGGCTATCACCAGAGCACTTCAGTGAGCAATTCGGCGGATTATGTATCCCGCATCAACGCGTATTCTATTGCCGACAGCCGCTCGGTTTCAAAGGTAACACAGAGCGACGACGGGTACACCACTAACCATGCCGCTCCGGGAGAAATCGTTGAATCCTATTTCTATTTGTCGGATGGAGATTCGCAGGGAGTTTTGGGATATGACCTCTTAGACTCCGAAAGCGCGTACCGCGTAGCCAACAACGATCCCGAAAACCTCGAGCTCACCATAAAATATGACAACAGCTACCTGACAGCCTGTTCCGACGCGGGCAGATCGGTGATCTTCGACAAGGACGGCGTTATAAAGCTCGAAAGCGATCCCGCTCCCTACTCGATGTCGATGACCTTTGACAACGACTATCCCACCGACTGGGACACTTTAGCGCTCTGCGGCGAAAGCGCGAGCGACGTCACGCTGAAAACGGCGGACGGCGGCTACATTCTCACAGCCGACAACCTGAGCAACGTCAAGCTCTCGGCGCACAACCTCAAGGTAAAGACCGAGAGAAGCTTTTCGACAGATCATAACTCCGTATTCATTTACGAGATCGACGACAAGACCATCGGTCTCAGGGTCGACGCCGACGGCAACGGAACCTACGAAACCGAGCTCGGACTTGAAACGGGAGATGCAAACGGCGACGGAAGGATCGACGTCAACGACGTCACCGCCATTCAGCGCGAGCTTGCAAAGCTCGAGGAGCTCACTCCCGATCAGAAACGACGCGCGGATGTGAACCGCGACGGCGTGGTAGACGTAAGAGACGCCACGGCGATCCAGAAATTCCTCGCCAATATGCTCAATTCATTTTAATCTGCCATATTAAACATTCGCATTAACAAGCACGCATGGAGGGCAGCTCACCATGAAATCAAAGATAAAAAAACTGACCGCCGTTCTGATCGCTCTGATGCTGACGTTCGGCGCTCTCGAAATCGTACCGACCACCGTCTTTGCGGATTACACCGATGACAACCCGAATACGCTTCCCGACTTTGACGATGATGGCTCCCCGGGCACAACCCTGCTCAACGGAAGCTGGAGTCTGGACGAGAACGGAAGGCTTGAGATCGACATTGACGGAGACATGATTTTTCTTGACGAAAGCTTTTCGGTAGAAAACTCCACCCCGTGGTACGACCGCCGCAGCGAGATAACGGAGGTTTGGCTCAGCCCCGGCGTGACATCGATAGCGGACTACGCGTTTTATGACTGCTCCAATCTAACCGAAGTTTACGGAGGAAATAATCTTTACTCCATCGGAAGATCGGCTTTTGAGAACTGCGTCAGCTTATCGAACAATAATTCCAATCCCTGTTTTACCCATATGCGCAACCTTAAAAGAGTCGGAGCGGACGCCTTTATGAATACGCTGTGGTACAACAATATCCCGCAGGAGCAATTAGCCCGCGTCGGCAAATCGAATATTGTTTATAAGTATAAGGAGCGAGAGAATTATCGAATAGGCTATTCATCCTACAGCGCTGTTTCAATCACCGAAGACGCCTTTTTGGGATGTAAGAATATTTGGCTTTTCGAGCTTGCCGAAGGCTGCGAGCATATTGGCAAAAACGCCTTCGCTGAGTCCGGACTTACAAGGGCTAATATTCCGTCAACCGTCAGTGACTGGGATAACTCCAGTCACCGCGACTGCACGGATCTTGAAACTGTTATCATCTCCGAGGGAGTGACCTACATTCCCTTCGCCGCGTTCAAGGGCTGCACGGCGCTTAAAAGCGTTATTATTCCCGAAAGCGTTAACGTGATCGGTGACGACGCGTTTGAAGGCTGCCCCGAGCTCACGATCTTCGGAAGCTCCGGCAGCATTGCGGAAAGCCACGCGCAGTTTTACGGCATTCCTTTCAGAGACCTCGCCGAGTACAGCAAGCCGATATCGGATTGCTATATCGTATTGAATGTCACCAAATTCAACAGGGGAGAAGAGCCCTATCCCGGAATCGAAATCACAGATGAAGAGATCGGAAGAGAGCTAACTGAGGGCACGGATTTCACCGTTACCTTTACCGAGGATTCAAACAGTGTTTTCTGTCACATCGAAGGACTCGGAGCCTACACCGGAGCTTATGATTCCTCGATCGACAAACCCGACTTTTCAAAGAAGGATATCTCAAACTGCGCAATCAGCCTGAAATACAATTCTTATATGTATGACGGCTCCGAAAAAAGACCCGCTGTCACGGTCACGGACGGAAGCTACACGCTGATCGAGGGAACCGACTATACCCTGAGTTATCAGAACAATATCAATTCCGGCACCGCTTATGCCAACGTTAACGGAATAGGAAATTACAGAGAAGCCAAATCCAAGTCATTCACCATCTACAAAAGACCTCTCACCGACGCGACGGTTACCGCCGCCTCAAACTTCACCTATGACGGAAACGCAAAAGCTCCCGCCGTTACCGTAACGCTCAACGGCAGGACCCTGACGGAAAATGACGATTACACCGTCGCCTACTCAAACAACACAAACGCCGGCACAGCGACGATCACCGTCACGGGAAAAGGCAACTACAAGGAAACTGCCACGGGCAGCTTTACGATCTACAAAAGACCCCTGAAAAACGCGACCGTCACCGCCGCCTCAAATTATCAGTATGACGGCAGCGCAAAGACTCCGGCTGTCACGGTCAAGCTTGGTAACAAAACTCTTAAAAAGGATACCGACTACACCGTTGCCTACTCAGACAACACGAACGCCGGAACCGCGACCGTCACCGTGACCGGAAAGGGCAACTACAAGGACAGCGCGACAGGCAGCTTCACCATTTACAAAAGAAGCCTTTCAAACGCGGAGATCACCTTCGCGAAGGATCATTACATCTACACCGGCTCCGCGATCAGACCCGCCATAACCGTAAAATCGGGCGGCAAAACGCTTACGGTCGGAGCAGACTACGCCGTTTCCTACTCAAACAACACAAGGATCGGAACCGCGACCGTCACCGTAACGGGCAGAGGCAACTACAAGGACAGCGCGACGGCGAATTTTGAGATCGTTGAAAAGGCAAAAACCGATATTTCGACCTGCACCGCCACTCTCGCCGAGACCTCATATTTTTACGACGGCATCTCAAAGCGCCCCGCCGTCACCGTGAAGGACGGCTCCGAGACGCTTGCGATCATCAGGGACTACGACCTTGTCTACCGCAACAACACAAACCCCGGTACGGCGAGCGTTGAGGTCATCGGAAAAGGAAACTACGCCGGAAGCGCCACCCTCAGCTTTACTATAAACTGCGTCGAGCTCTCGCTCGGAGATACCCTCATCCTTCCCCCGAACAAAGAAAACTACTTCAAATTCACCCCCGCCTCAACCACGAAGATACGCTTCTACTCAACCGGAGGGATCAACGCGCGCGCCGGCATTTACGACTCGGATTTCAACCTGATAAAAACCGCCGGCGATATCGGCGACGGCAACTTTGACCTCGTTTATGAGGTTCAGGCAGGAGTCCCCTGCTTCCTCTCGTGCAACCAGCCGTATTCGGCTCCCTTTACGGTCTGCCTTGAGGCATACTCCGCAAAAACTCCGATCTCCTCCTGCGATATCCTTCTCAGCGAGACGACCTTCATCTACGACGGCGCCCCGAAAACTCCCGCGGTCACCGTAATACGCAACGACTCAGCGCTCAGAGAGGGCGTTGACTACACCATTTCCTACAGCGACAACAAGACTCTCGGAGCCGCCCGCATCACCGTGACCGGCAAGGGCGCTTACTTCGGAACCGCCGAAAGAACCTTCGCCATAATCAACAATCCCTCGGATTTCAATTGGGGCGCGGACAACTGGGACTTTAACAACGTATCGGCATCCTTCGGCAAAAAGAAAACCATGCGTCAGACGATAAGCGACGATTATCTCGAGACTCTTATCGGCAAGCTTGACAACGCCGAGTATATTTCGCTCGCGCTCTCGGGTCAACTTAACAGCAACTGGAGCGGCTCCTGCTACGGTATGTCGGTGACGACTATTCTCTCCAAATTCGGCTTGTTCCCCTATTCGTTCTATCAGCCGAACGCGACGAACCTCAGTCAGCTGTCCTTGCCCGTTTCCGACGAGAATATCAGCTCCGTCATCAACTATTATCAGCTCCTGCAAGTCAAGGATGTTATCCAGCAGCAGTACAGAACCGTTCCCTTCCGCACAAACAAGGAAAATATCGAGAGCATAATTGAAGCATTAGATAAATACAATGTATGCCTGGTAGGCTATGAGATGGAAGGCTTCGGCGGTCACGCGGTCGTCGCGACCGGGCACATGTCCGGCGGGATGTGGACATTTGACGGAGTTACATACGACAGCTGCATCTTAACCTGCGACCCGAATCTCTCAAAAACCGACGAATACAATCAAACCGGTCACTCCTGCTTCATCTACTACAACTCATCCTCATATAATTGGAAAATACCCGCCTATACAAATCTGAATTCGACAAACGGAGCAAGATTCAACTATATAGGAGCGGAGCTGTCCGAGATAAACAACGGCGGATATCTGTCCTCGATCACCGGCTCTTCGTCAACGGACTATGTCGCGAGGATCGACGCTCCCAGGATAGCCTCCAGCCGCTATATCAGCAAGGTCGTTGAAAGCAACGGAAGCTACAGCGTAAACCACTCTTCGACAAACGATATCCGGGAAGCGTATTCCTACGTTCTGACAGGAAGCTCAAACGGCATAGGCGGCTACAATCTGTACGATCCCGACAGCGCCTACCGCGTGACTCAATACAACGTCGAGCCGCTCAGCCTGAGAATGAGATACAGGGATTGCTATCTTACGGGCTACTCCGCCGCGGGCAAGTCCATAACCTTTGACAAAAACGGCACCGTTATCGTTGATGGCGAGGCTGCCGCGTACAGCATCACGATGACCTTCAACAAGGACTATCCGACCTCATGGTTCACGATCGGCGCTCAAGGCAGCAACTCAAACACGGCTACCCTGAAAATGGTTGACGGCGGCTACATCCTCACAGCCGACAGACTTCAAGACGTCAAGATTTCCGCGGACAACCGCTCCGGCGAGGTCGAAAGAATATTCTCGGCTCCCTACAACTCGGTATTCATCTACGAGATAGACGAAAAGACGATCGGCTTCAAGGTTGACGCGGACAACAACGGCACCTACGAAACCGAGATCGCCCCCGCCACGGGCGACGCCGACTGCAACGGAAGCATAGACATTAACGACGTGACCGAGCTTCAAAGGTCGTTCGCAAAGCTCGACCGCCTCACAGCCTCACAGAGAACACGCTGCGATACAAACCACGACGGAAGAGTAGATATCCGCGACGCGACGCTGATTCAAAAATACGCCGCAAAGCTCATCACAAGCTTTTAACTAAGCCGCCGCAAGCTTTTTACTAAGCTGCCGCTCTCGCCTTATGAAAACGCGCGGCAATGAAGCCCTCCCGCCGATCACGAAAAGCGCTTATCCAAAAACCACAAACAAATGAACGGCTCAAGACTCGAAAGAGTTTTGAGCCGACTTTTTCGATCGAGTAGGAGGGGGATTTGAAAAAAAAAATCCCCCGACCTCTCACAACACCGTGCGTACGGTTCCGTACACGGCGTTTCCTTAGTTTTCACATACT
>CACYIC010000035.1 GCA_902774325.1 uncultured Ruminococcus sp. | reverse complement strand
TCCTTCTTGATCTTGGCAGCCATTCCGTCCCTGAGCATTCTCGGGATGTTTTCATAGAAGCCGCCGCCGGTGATATGAGATACCGCCTTGACCTCAACGGCGTCCATGAGCGCGAGGATGGGCTTGACATAGATCTTGGTGGGAGTCAAAAGCGCCTCTCCGAGAGGCTTGTCGAGCTCGGGATAGGTGTTGTTGATCGTTTCCTCATTGATATCAAAGATCTTTCTTACCAGAGAAAAGCCGTTTGAATGAACTCCCGACGAACGCAGACCGATCAACACATCTCCGGCGTTGAGCTTGCTTCCGTCGATCATCTTGGGCTTGTCCGCTATGCCTACGCAGAAGCCCGCGACGTCGTATTCATCCTCGGGCATGAGTCCGGGATGCTCCGCTGTTTCGCCGCCGATAAGAGCGCAGGCTGACTGAACGCAGCCCTCGGCGATACCCTCGACGATCGAGGCTACCTTTTCGGGAACATTTTTTCCAATCGCGATATAATCAAGGAAAAACAGAGGCTTCGCGCCGCAGCAGATAACGTCGTTCACACACATCGCAACGGAGTCTATTCCGATGGTGTTGTGCTTGTCAAGCAGGAAGGCAAGCTTGATTTTTGTGCCGACTCCGTCGGTGCCGCTTACCAGCACGGGTTCCTCCATTCCCTTGAAATCGGGAGCAAACAGTCCGCCAAAGCCTCCGATACCCGAAACAACGCCCGGGATCGAGGTTCTCGCAACGTGCTTTTTCATCAATTCCACAGCCTTGTAGCCCGCGGTGATGTCAACGCCCGCCGCCTTGTAACTCTCCGAAAAGCTTTCCATATTAATTCCTCCGTTACTTGTTTCTGATTTTGTTTGCGTATTTATCTACAAAGAAGGTCGTGGGAACCTCCGCCTTGTATTTTGAGGTGAAGCAGCCGTCGCAGAGGCTGACGGAAGTGCCTTCGACGCTTTTGTGAAGGCTCTCGATGCTAAGATATCCGAGCGAATCCGCGCAGATCTCCTCTCTTATTTCCTCTACGGTCATATTATTCGCGATAAGCGTGGACCTGTCGTGGATATCTGTGCCGAAATAGCATTCGTCGATAAACGGCGGCGAGCTGATAAGGACGTGGACCTCCTTTGCGCCCGCGTCGCGCAGCAGCTTGACGATATGCTTTGAGGTCATTCCGCGCACTATCGAATCGTCGATAACGATTATCCTTTTACCCGAAACATTTGACTTGAGCGCCCTGAGCTTTGTCTGCATCAGGCGCTTTTTCTTCTCCATGCCCGTTCCGACATTTTTTGTTATGAACTTATTCTTCATAAAGCCCATGCCCAGCGGGAGGCCGGAAGCCTTTGAATAGCCCTCGGCGGCAATAAGACCCGAATCGGGCACGCCGCAGACCATATCGGCGTCCAGCGGATATTCTTTATAAAGAAGCTCGCCCGCCTTGAGCCTCGCGGTGAATACCGAAACACCGTCTATCTCGCTGTCGGGGCGCGCGATATAGACAAATTCAAATATGCAGAGGGACGTGACGTCGCTCTTGTTATTCTGGTGATATCTTTTTATCCCCTCGTCGTTTATCACGATCATTTCTCCGGGCTCGATATCGCGGACGAACTCGCCGCCGACGGTGTCGATCGCGCAGCTTTCCGAGGCGATGATATAGCTGTTTTTGAGCTTGCCCAGACAGAGCGGACGGAAGCCGTGGATGTCGCGGAAGGCGATAAGGCTTTCGGGCGCGCAGATCACCGTGGAATATGAGCCCTTCATCTCGTTCATGGACTTGAGCACAGCCTGTTCGATCGAATCCGTTACGCAGCGATTGGTGGCGATAACATAAGCCATCAGCTCGGCGTTGGAATTTGACTGAAAAATCGAACCGCCGCGCTCGAGCTCCTTGCGAATCTCGGCAAAATTTGAGATCACGCCGTTTGAGGCGATAGCGAGCGAGCCCTTCATATAGCGCAAAACGAGCGGTTGGTTCGCGGCGCGGTCGAGGCTTTGACTGGCGGTATAGCGGACATGACCGATGGAAGCCCTTCCGTTGGGTATCTTTTTCATGACCTGAGGCGTGAACACTTCCGAGATCATTCCCAGCTCCTTGACAGTAGTGAAGCTGCCTCCGTCGTTGACCGTCATTCCGGCGCTGATCTGACCTCGGTGCTGCAGACCGTAGAGCGCGTCATGAGTAATCGCGGCGATATCAAAATCATCATTATTATAAAATCCGAAAACGCCGCACTCATCATGAAATTTATCGCGCGACGTATCCATAGTTACAAATTTTGTCATTAAAGCTCTGCCACCTTTAACTGCATTGCCTTATCCTTTTCGGCAACGCCCTCTTCCATTTCCTTTTTCATTCTTTCGAGCTTTTCGGCGAGAGTATCGTCCGAGAGAGCGAGCATCTCAACGGCGAGGATCGCGGCGTTAGCGGCGCCGTCAACAGCTACGGTAGCTACCGGAATGCCCGTGGGCATCATCACCGTGGCAAGGAGAGCGTCCATTCCGTCGAGCTGAGCCGATTTGCAGGGAATACCGATCACGGGAAGGGTGGTTTTTGCCGCGAGCACGCCCGCGAGATGAGCCGCCATGCCTGCGGCGGCGATAATAACACCGAAGCCGTTGCTCTTTGCCGAGGAAGCGAAGGCTATCGCCGCGTCCGGAGTGCGGTGAGCGCTCATTACGTGAACCTCACAGGGGACCTCAAACTCCCTGAGCTTTTTTACTGCCTTTGAGACAACGGGAAAATCGCTGTCGGAACCCATGATAATTGCAACCTTTTTCATGCTTTTTTACTCCTTATCCTGAGATAGTCAGCGGCAACCGTCAAATTGAAATTCACAGTTACTCACGGTATATTATATTAAAAAACGCTTTGTATTTCAATATCCTAAAAGAATTATAGACGATAAATCAATAATTATCAAGGAAGCTGTGCTCAACGCCGTCCTTTTTATAGGCGATAACGGTATCAAGGCATACGTTGTGCATGCTGTTGAATATGTTTGCTTCAATATTCGGATTGGTTTTTTTCAGCTCTTTTATCAGGAGCTTGGTTTCCATTCTCTTTGAAACCGCGCTCCCGTCAGACTTGCAGGAGGTGCAGGTTTCGGTGAAGCGGCAGGCGCACTCGATAAAATGAAGCCTGTTAGCGTCTCTCCACGCCTTGATATCATGCTCTCGGACGAGGTACAGCGGACGGATAAGCTCCATCCCCTCATAGTTTTTGCTCTTTAGCTTTGGGAGCATCGACTGGATCTGACCGCCCCAGAGCATACTCATCAGGTTGGTTTCTATTACGTCGTCGTAGTGATGACCGAGCGCGATTTTGTTGCAGCCGAGCTCCTGCGCCTTCTTGTAAAGGTGTCCCCTGCGCATTCTGGCGCAGAGATAGCAGGGATTCTTTTCAACGTTGAACACCGAATCAAATATATCGGTTTTAAAAATCTCGATCGGAATTCCCATTGTCGCGGCGTTATTCTCTATCAGCGTGCGGTTGATCTCGTTATAGCCCGGATCCATCACGAGAAAGACAAGCTCAAAGTCAAATTTCCTGTGGCGTTTCAGCTCCTGAAAAAGCTTTGCCATCAGCATCGAATCCTTGCCGCCCGAAATGCAGACGGCGATTTTGTCGTTCGGCTCTACAAGCTCATAGCTTACTATCGCTTTGGTGAAGGGTCTGAACAGCTTTTCCTTGAAGCAGCGCCGTTTGGTAATGGAAAGCTCTATTTCACGCGAGCGATCCGCCCTGCCGCAGTTAGTTCTAAGCCATTGCTCATAGCCTCCGATCAGGCTGCAGGCGTTATAACCCATTTCACAAAGGATCTCAGCCTGCTCAACGCTTGCGACCCCGCGCATACAGAAAAGCACAAGCCTCTTATCCGTAGGCAGCGAGCCCTCCTCGGCGGCTTTAATGATATCGGGAACGCAAACTGCATTCGGGATCGAGCCGTAACCGAAGGGGATCTCGCCTCTGGTGTCGATCAAAAGAAAGCTGTCGGGAGCCAAAGCGCCGAGCTCCTCGTATTTTATCTCATATTCACTCATATTTTCGCTTCATCCATTTCTTGCGTAAAAAACAATATTGGCAATACCGCGATATAAAGATGTGCGGATTGCGCAGCGACCCGGCGAATCGTGCGGCGCCGCCTTTATATTATAACAGCAAAGCGGGAGCTTTTCAATAAAAAAATGAGCCGAAAAAGGCTGATAAAAACCTTCTCGGCTTATTAGGTCTTATTATTTACCGATTTTTACCCGTAGGGCACAAAGGGTTCTCGTATAGATTGCCCGTCGAAAAATAATTATATGAGCGGCAGCCGCCGGCGCAGACATTTCCGTAGCGGCAGTCGGCGCAGCCTCCGGAAAGCAGCTCGGGAGAGAATTTTCTGTTGTAACCGAAGGAATTTTCGTCCATCCAGATATCCTCAAGGGTTCGCTTACGGAGATTTCCCTCTATAAAACGCTCGTCGTACATCGACTCGCATCCGCGAACATTTCCGACGCTGTCGATGCCGAGCGTTGTAAGACCTGCGGAGCAGCCCTCGAAGCGCAGACCCTCTATTCCCCTCACTGCGCCCTCCTCCGGAGTATAATATCCGATATTATCGGCAACGCCGACATAAAACGGAGCCGAAAAAGCGGTATCGCGGACAAATCTCAAGACCTCTTCCGCGTCAAAGCCGACCTCAAGCCTGTTCTTTTCGGCGTTACCCATCGGCGAGCAGGCTTGAAGTTGCCAGGCAAAAATCGGAAGCCCTCGCAGAATATCGTAAAAATCGCTTAAACAGGGCGCGTTATCCTTTCTCAGCGAGGTGATGACCGAAACAGGTATCCCCGATCCGGTCAGCGCTTTTATTGTTTCCAACGCTCTTTTGAAGCTTCCCTTCTGGCGGTACAGATCATGCACAGCCTCTGTTCCGTCGAGAGATACGGCGACGGACTCGACCGCGGAAGCTTTTAGGGAGCTTATGATCTCGGGAGTCATGCGGTAGCCGTTTGTGACGATACAGGTCTTGATCCCGCGCGAGGTAAGCGAGGTTACGATCTCCTCCCAATCCTTTCGCATAAAGACCTCGCCTCCGATGAGAGAGACCCTTTCGCAGCCCATCGCGGCAAGCTGCTGCGCCACTGAATCGCATTCGGCGGCGCTCAGCTCATTATCTCGCGCTTTCCCGCCTCGAGAGCCGCAGTAGGCGCAGTTGAAGCAGCAGGCGAGCGTTATTTCCCAAACCGCGCTTTTGAGGTGAAACGGAAAATCCTCATATCGCATGGCTCATTCCTTTTTGGGGAGAGTTGCCCCGCAGTTATTGCAGAACAAATCGCCTTCCCCTACCCCGCACCCGCATTCGGGACAAAACGCCGTCGGCTGCTTTGTCTCCGTGTCGCCGGACTGTTCGAGAGTCATACCTATTCCGAAGGGTCTGCCGTCATTCATAGCAGGGCCGGCATAAACGCCCTCCATCATCGGCTGTAGATCCTGCCTTCCGGAGAAGTATTCGGGTCCCGCGTACACGCACATAAAGATCTCGGGATCGGGCTTCTCCGCTTTATTCGCGGGATAATCCTTGTTGTCGGAATTCTTCTTAAAATAACTCATTTTTTACCTCCTGTTAATGAAGCTTTTCTCTGTGCAGACGGAATTCGACCGAACGGCGCAGATACGCAAGATATTGTTCATCGCGGCACATCGCCTTGCCGGGAGCGTCGGAGAGCTTCGCAACGGGTCTGCCGTTTACATATTGCAGCTTGATTACAATATTCAGAGCCTTTTCGCAGGTGTCGTTTGAACAGAAGGTTCCGATACCGAAGCTTACCTTTGCCCTGCCGCTGAAATGATCGAAAAGTGCCTGAGCTCTGTCAAAATCAAGGCTGTCGGAAAAGAGCAGAAGCTTTGTTTTCGGATCGACCCCATAACTCTCGTAATGCCTGATGATCTTCTCTCCCCATTCGTAGGGATCGGCGCTGTCGTGGCGGACGCCGGTATAATTATTTACCATCGAGCGGTTGAAATCCCTGAGAAACAGATCGGTCGTGATCGTATCGGTGAGCGCAGTGCCGTTGTCGCCCTGATACTCGTCGTACCAATCGAGCATGGCGTAGTGATTGGTATAGGCGAGCGGGATCTCGTCTATTCCCTGATACATCTGGACGTATTCGTGGGCGTAGGTTCCGATCGGAGTCAGGTTGTATTTCATCGCGAGGTACACGTTTGAGGTGCCGACGCATTTATCTGTTTCGGTCGCGAGACGACGGACAACGACGTCCTCCCATTCGCGCGAGAGTCTGCGGCGGCAGCCGAATTCAGCGAACCTGAAGGTGTAGGTGCCGTCGTTAAGAGCCTTGATTTTTTGATCGAGCTTCTCCTCCGCCGACCTGCGAAGGGTTTCGTAGTCATAGTTCATTCTGAAATAGACCTCGTTGACTATCTCAAGCAGAAAGATTTCAAACTGCATCGCCGAGAAAAGCGGCCCGTCTACGACAATATTCAGCTCACCTTCGTCCGTGCGGCTCACGGTTACATAGTCGCGGATGGGATGCCAGAGCCTTAGAAATTCGACGTAATCGCTCTTGATAAAGCGGATCGAGCGGAGATAGTCAAGCTCCTCCTTCTTAAAGGTCAGGGTGCAGAGGTGATCGATCTGAGCGTTGATCTCATCCTCCATCTCCTGAGTGAAAACGACGTCCTTGTTGCGGCACTTAAAGAAATACTGCCCCGACAAATCGGTGTGCTTATGGAAGATCACCTGATCCATATTGAATTTATAAAGATCGGTGTCAAGTAAAGATATAACAATAGGTTCAAGCTTCATGATCGATCACTTATTTCCTTTCCAGAATTATTTTAAAATGAGTAGGTGTTTTGATCTCGATATCAAAATCCTTTTTAACCTGCCACGCAATGAACGGCAAGGTATAGTGCTCGCAGTAGGTCACGCGGTAATTATCGGGGATCAGGCTCATAAGCCCTTCAACCGAAAGCCCGAGATAATCCTCCGTGACTTCACGCTCCCAATTCTCGGTATAGCTGTATTTGAGCAGGTAATGGATCAAGTCCCTTTCGCTCTCAATGGCGCCCCAAACTCGCTCGTAGTCAGCCAGATGGGAGGCGTACCGCCCGTTTTGACGTATTTTCAGAATATCCTCGGCAGAGGCTTTTTGAAATTCTGAGCCGTCGCTGAGCATCATATCGCGGATCGTGACATACTGAAAGCCGCTTTGAAGGGCTCTTTTCCAAAAAAGCTCTATTTCAGCCTCGCCGCAATAGCTGTAAACCTCATGGATCACGCTCGAGATATTGAGCAGACTGCGATCGAAGGGTATCCGAAGGCTGCTCCAATCCGAGCAGAATTCCGCCTCGGGAACATTTTTCTTTGCCGCCTCGATCATTTTTTCGCTGATATCATAGCCCGCGTATTTGTATTCGTCAAAATAATATTGCAGCATCTTTATCAGCTCTCCGTTAGCGCAGCCGAAATCGACGATATATTCTATCGGTTCAAAGATTTTGTCGATAAAAAACATCTTGTCTATCATCGACTTCTGCATTCGGTAGAGATAACCGCTTAAATCAGTTATTTGTGCTTTGCCCGGTTCCATATTCCCTCCTGTCAGACGATCGTGATCTGGCAGCTTCTCATTGTAGCCAGAGCCGCCTCATGCGCCTGAGGTGTAACGCCGGCGCAGCAGGACGCGTCAACGAAAATCGGCGCTTCCGGGAAATTCGCCTTGATGAGCAGCGCGTTGCTGACCACGCAGATATCGGTGCAAAGACCGATCACCTCTACGTTGAAAACATCTCCGTTTGCCGCCTCCTCAATGAGAGCGGGCAGCTTGACAGAGCCGAAGGTGTTTTTTTCTACCGCGGTATAGCCCTTAGCCTCAAGCGCCCGGGCGATATCCTTGTTTAGCAGCCAACCCTCGGTGCCCTTTATGCAGTGAGGCACGGGCAGGTTTTTGCCCTCTGCGGTTTCCAAATAATTTTCAAAATGAGTATCGAGAGTAGCGAAGATCTCGCCGTCAAATTCTCTTATCTTTTTTACGACGTTCGGTACGATAGCGACCGCTTCTTTTGTGCCGAGCGCGCCGTCAATAAAATCCTTCTGCATATCCACAACTATCAAAAAGTGTTTCATGATTGATCCTCCCTGTTTCTTTTTTTGTAAAGTCTTGCCGGGCGGTGACCCGCTCCGCTTTTGTATTCATCTGTTTCTTCCACAAAATCCGATACCTTCCGTCTGAAATTAGCGGGCTGCATCGAAATATTCAGGATCGCCTCCTGGACATTCTGCATTTCGGTAAGGGTGAATTTATCGGGCAGAAAATCAAAGATTATCTGAAAATCCTTTGCGCTGCCCCTCAGAGCGGTCAAGGCTCCGGCTATTATCTTCGCGTGATCAAAGGCAAGACTTCCGCTGTCGATGATCGAAAACGAAGTTATCCCGAAGGCGCATTTTTCTTCCTTAAGGACCGCGCGCAGTTTTTCCTCGCCTTTGGAGAGTGAAAGGATATATTCTCCGTCATCGTTTTGTTCAAAGCTTACGTCAAACCACCCGGCGTCGCTCGCGTCGTCGCCTGATTTTTGCTCGACCCTGTCGGCGCCGAATACCGAAACAAAGGCATTCGAGATGATCCATCCGCGAGGATCGCGGCCGGGCTCGCTGAAAAGCCCGATCGACATCAGAGAAACAGGCTTAACCGAGGTTTCCTCCTCAACCTCGCGCAGGGCGCATTCTTCAATGGTCTCTCCGGGATTGAGGAAGCCTCCCGGAAGCGCCCAATGATCCTTGAACGGATGACCCCCTCGCTTTATCAGAAGCAGCGAAAGCTTTTTTCCCGGATTTAGGCGATAGTTTTCGCTGTCCTCGCTCGAAAGCTTGAAGGCGACTATATCGGCGGTCACCGACGGTCTTTCGTAATCGGAGAGCGAGTAGCTTTTTAAAAAAGTTTTTTCATCGTTCATTGCAGCTTCACCTCTTGCTTGATTATTACAATATGATAATATCATAATGTTATTATCATGTCAATAGTTTTTTAAAAGATTTTAAAAATAAAAATCTCCCGACGCCCAGCTTTGAGTATCGGGAGATTTGTAAGTTTATTTTACTTTACGTCGTCCTTCCAGATTTCCTTGATTGCTGTTACGTTTCCCGCAAGCCCCTGGATATCGGAGGGAATTATGATCTTTGTAGCCTTGCCGTCAGCTGCCTTCGCAAAAGCCTCGAGCGATTTGAGCTGAATGATCCTGTCGGTAGGCGACGCCTCGTTGAGCATACGCAGCGCGTCCGCGTTAGCCTTTTGTACGGTGAGGATAGCCTCCGCCTCACCCTGAGCCTCACGGATTTTCTGCTCCTTCACGGCGTCAGCCTTGAGGATAGCGGATTCCTTAAGACCCTCGGCAACGAGTATCTGGCTCCTCTTTTCGCCCTCTGCGTCAAGGATCCTGGCGCGGCGCTCACGCTCCGCCTTCATCTGCTTCTCCATCGCGTCCTGGATCTCGCGCGGAGGAAGAATATTTTTCAGTTCAACGCGGATAACCTTGATGCCCCACGCGTCCGTCGCTTCATCGAGGATGATGCGGATCTTATCGTTGATGGTATCGCGCGAGG
The DNA here is from genome assembly GCA_902774325.1 of uncultured Ruminococcus sp. Classification (GTDB taxonomy): domain Bacteria; phylum Bacillota; class Clostridia; order Oscillospirales; family Acutalibacteraceae; genus Ruminococcoides. The sequence continues at coordinate 18,951 of CACYIC010000035.1, read as the reverse complement.
TGAGGGTGTTATCGAGCTCAAGGTCGCCGATGATATTTCTCAGGGTGGTCGCCGTGAGGTTTTCAATAGCGCTGAGCGGATATTCAACGCCGTAGGTGTAGAGCTTGGGATCAGTGATCTCAAAATATACGACGGTATCTATCTGCATAGTTACGTTATCGCGGGTGATGACCGGCTGAGGCGGGAAATCAACTACCTGCTCCTTTAACGATACCTTTTTAGAGATCCTGTCGATAAAGGGGACCTTGAGATGAAGTCCGGTTTCCCATGTTGCGTGATAAGCGCCGAGGCGCTCAATAACATAAGCGTGTGCCTGAGGCACGATTTTAATATTGCGAACGATCAGAATAAGAAGGATCAAAACAATGACCGCTCCGATGATGATTCCTACCATAATTTCCTCCTTAGATTTTCTCTACGATCAGCTTTACTCCGTCGATCGAGAGAACTTTTACAAGTTTTCCTTCCTCAATAGGAGCTTGTTCGGACTTTGCGCTCCAAACCTCTCCCAAAACCTTCACCTGACCAACGGTGAGAGCGTCGGGAAGCTCTTTGGTAACAACGCCTGTCTGCCCTATGAGCCTGTCGGCGTTTGTTCCCGTTTTTTTGTTTTTGCTTTTTAGCTTTTTTACCAGCGGACGGGTCACCAGCAGAGATACCAGCGATACAGCGATGAACACGATGGACTGGATCAGGATCGAGGGCGTAAATGCAGAAGTCAAAGCCGCCGCAAGCGCGCCGATCACAAACCATATTGAAACAAGCTGCGTCGTTGCCGCCTCACAGATACCCATCAGTATGGCAAAGCCTATCCAAATAAAAGGCATATATTGTTGCATTGGATTCTCCCCTTTCATTGAGTTTACATGATTATATCACGGGTTCACTTGACTGTCAATAGTTTTCGCATGAATTTTTTAAAAATTTTTAACAATCTACTACCCAATTGCAAAAACTTATGATATAATCAAAACAGAAATGCGGATTTCTAATAATCAGATGTTTACAGGTGAGAAAATGACTTATGATACCTTTGATGAGGGCATCGCTCTCGGCGGTCTGCGCAGCAAGCAGGAGATCAGAGTTCTGATCTGCTATCTATATAATTCCATAAAAGAAAATATGAGCAAAAGCGTCATTACCGAAGCTATTGTATCGCATGAGCTTGCCAACTTTTTCGAGGTCACGGTCGCCTTTGATGAGCTTGCGCAAAGCGACAAGCTGATCGAGGATGAAACGGTCGACGGTGAGGTCACCTACCGCATCACCGAGAACGGAAGAATAGTTGCCGAGCAGCTCGAGAGCACTCTCGCCTATTCCGTCAAGGAAAAAGCGCTCAAATGCGCCGTCGAGCTTTTGGGTGAAAAGAAAATCGCCCGCGAGAACAGAGTCGAGATACGCAAGACCGAAAGCGGCTGCGAGGTCGTCTGTTCTGTATCGGGCGGAGATATCGAGCTTTTGCGCTTCGTTCTTTACGCTCCGGACGAGGAACAGGCGGAGGTCATAAAAAAGAGCTTTTTGAGCTATCCGACCGCAGTATATAAAACCATGCTGGCGTTGATGACTCAAAACCGAGAGACCGCGGGAGAAGCGCTTGAGGCTGTCTACGGACTTAGCCCCGACCAGCTCGAGCAATGATATTCAGAAAAACAGATTGAGAACAAGCAGCAGGGCCACTCCCGGCACGCCTCCGATAACGCTGACAAGAAGCGACAGCAGACTGATCGGTATGTACACGTTTGTGAAACCGGAGGTAAGATTTACCGCAAGCAGGGTGACTAAACCGCATAGCATCGACAGAAGCGCCCGTTTGAACGGGCGTTTGTTTTTTGCCGCGTAATGGATGATACCGAAAACTATAAACGTACCGAATAAGATCAAAGCAACTGTCCACCAAGGCATTAAAGCATCCCCAAAAACAAAAATAGACCGCCGAATAAACGACAGTCTATTATATGCTGTTTTTTTGAACAATATACTCAGCCCAAAAGACCGAAGTACGAGAGCACGTTCAGAGCAATTACGAAGAGCACAAAGATCGCAGCGAAAGCCTTTGTCCAGCGCGAAAGAAAAGCGTCGATGGAACGAGCCTTGTTCTTTGAGAAATACGAGTCAGCCGCGCCTGTTACAACGCCGATTCCCTGCTGGTTACCTTCCTGAAGAATGATCACTACAATAATTGCGATTGATACGAGCGCAAGCAAGATACCGAGTACAATACTCCAAGCATTCATGATTATCGTCCTTTCTAATGCGGTTCTACCGCTTCTTTGCATGATTCAACTAATACATATTACCATAATAGTCCGCAAATATCAAGTGCTTTTTTAAAATTTGACAAAAAAATTTGCGGGGTTTTACGGAAGCTTTATATGATCGAAAGCTGTTCGTCGCTTTTGTCATCATTTGATGGCAGCGCTCCGAGAGCCGGCAGCGAACGCGTACGGTAACGCTGAGGCTTCGCAAAGCTTCCTTCGCTGTATTTTTCGATCGAGAACAGCCTGTGCCCCTTCTTGAGCTTCATCACAGCTACGCCCTGAGTCGAGCGCGTCGATTTGAGCGCGAGCGCGCCGGTATGAACGAGCAGCATCCTGCCGGAGCTCGCCTTGAACAGCAGCTCTGTATCCTCCTCGATGAAGAGCACTCCCGAAAGCGGGCTTTTGTCCGAATAGGCGCCGGTGAGCTTCCTGCGGTTGGTTTTTGTGGAATAAGCCTCAAGAGGCACCTTCGCCGCCTTTCCGTTTTCAAAGGCAAACACCATTATACCCTTGTAGTCCTTTGTGGCGACCATATATACCGCGTTCTCGCCCTCGTCCATTCCGAGCTTCGCCGCGACATAGTCGCCCAGCACGCTGGTTTTGGTATCTGAAAAATCGTTTGCCTTCGCCTTGTAGACCTGAGCCTTATCGGTGAAGAAAAGCAGATCGCAGTTGTTGGAGAACTCTATCTCCTGAGTGATCTCGTCGCCCTCCTTAAGCTTATGGGCGCCGCTCATGCGAAGCGACTGAGGCGTGATCTTTTTGAAATAGCCCTCTTTTGTAAAGAACAGCGTGCAGGCATAATCGGGAACCGCATCCGCCTCGTCGTCGTAGCTGACGGTGTCCTCGTAGATTATCAGGCTGCGGCGGGACTCTCCGTACTTCTCGCCGATCGCCTTCAGCTCCCTGACGATAATGGTCTTGATCCTCGCCTTGCTCCTGAGGATATCGTCGAGCTCCGCGATTTCCTTTTCCAGATCCTCGATATCCTGAGTGCGTTTTAAAATATACTCGCGGTTGAGGTGGCGCAGCTTGATCTCGGCGACGAATTCCGCCTGTATCTTATCGATCCCGAAGCCTATCATCAGGTTAGGCACGACCTCGATCTCCTCGTCGGTTTCGCGGATTATCCTGATAGCCTTGTCGATATCGAGCAGGATCTTCTCCAAGCCTCTGAGCAGATGAAGCTTATCGGCTTTTTTCTGACGCTCGAAATAGGTGCGGCGTTTTACGCACTCTATCCTGAAGGCTATCCACTCCTCAAGCAGAGCCTTTACGCCCAGCACCATCGGCACTCCGCCGATGAGGATGTTGAAGTTGCAGGCAAAGCTGTCTTCAAGCGTCGTGAGCTTGAAGAGCTTAGCCATGAGCTTGTCCGGATCGACGCCTCTCTTGAGATCGATCGTTATCTTCAAGCCGTCAAGACCTGTTTCGTCACGGATATCGGAGATCTCCCTGATCTTGCCCTGCTTGACCAGCTCGATTATTCTCTCGATAATGACCTCGCAGTTGGTTGTAGCGGGGATCGCGAGGATATCTATACAGTTCGCGCTTTTGTCGTATTCGTATTTAGCGCGCAGCCTTATGCTGCCCCTGCCCGTTTCATAGACCTGATCTATCGCCTTTTCATCATAGATGATCTGGCAGCCTCCGATAAAATCAGGCGCGGGCAGAGTCGTTTTTACATCGTGATCCGGGTCGCGGATAACGGCGGCTGTCGTTTCGCAGATCTCTTTAAGATTGAAAGAGCAGATATTTGACGCCATGCCGACAGCTATACCCATATTTGAATTCACCAGAACAGAAGGGAAACCGGTCGGCAAAAGCGAAGGCTCCTTCATGGTATTGTCGTAATTGTCGACCATATCGACGGTGTCCTTGTCGATATCCCTGAAAAGCTCCGCGCAGATCGGCGCGAGCTTCGCCTCGGTGTAACGTGAAGCCGCCCATGCCATATCGCGGCTGTAAAACTTTCCAAAGTTGCCCTTTGAATCGACGTAAGGATGAAGCAGCGCCTCGTAGCCCTTCGACAGACGCACCATTGTATCGTAGATAGCGGCGTCGCCGTGAGGATTGAGCTTCATCGTCGCGCCGACGATATTCGCGGATTTTGTCCTTGAGCCGCTGAGCAGACCCATCTTGTACATCGTATAGAGAAGCTTGCGGTGGGAAGGCTTGAAGCCGTCGATCTCGGGGATCGCTCGGGACAGGATCACGCTCATGGCGTAAGGCATGAAGTTGTCCCGCACAGCGGAGATGATCGGCTGTTCGACAACTTCCCCGGCTCCGTTGATAACGCCCTTGATTTTCGGCTCCGCCGCTTTTTTCGCGGCTTTCTTTCTCGGTGCCATGATTACCTCCTCAGCTTACGTCGAGCTGGTCGATATACTCGTTGCCGTGCTCGACGATGTAATCTTTTCTGCCCTGAAGGTTATTGCCGACAAGGATATCGAATATCTCCGCTGTTTGCTCCGCGTCGTCTGGCATCACCTTTATCAGGCGGCGGCTCTTGGGGTTCATGGTGGTGAAGCTCATCATATCGGGATCGTTCTCACCCAAGCCCTTGCTGCGCTGGATCGTATACTTTTCATCGCCTATTTTTTCAAGAAACTGAGTTTTTTCGAGCTCGTTGTAGGCGAAATAGACCTCGTTTTTGGTTGTTATCTCATAGAGCGGGGATTCCGCGATGTAGACTCTCCCCTCTTTTATCAGGGTCGGAGTCAGTCGGTAGAGCATAGTAAGCACCATTGTTCTGATATGGAAGCCGTCAACGTCGGCGTCGGTGCATATTATGACCTTGCTCCAGCGAAGGGCGTCCATATCGAAGGTCGCCAGATTTTTGTTTGCCTTCGACTTCACCTCGACGCCGCAGCCGAGCACGCGCAGCAGATCGGTGATTATCTCGCTCTTAAAAATTCGGTCATAGTCGACCTTGAGGCAGTTGAGTATCTTGCCTCTTATGGGCATGATAGCCTGAAAATCGGCGTTTCGGGCAAGCTTGCAGGAGCCCATAGCCGAGTCGCCCTCTACAATAAATAATTCTCTTTGAGAAATATCCTTACTGCGGCAATCGACGAACTTATCAACGCGGTTGGTCATATCGAGGTTGCCCGAGAGCTTCTTTTTGATGTTCTGGCGGGTCTTTTCGGCGTTTTCGCGACTGCGCTTGTTTATAAGCACCTGCTCGGCGATCTTCCCCGCCTCGATCGGATTTTCAATAAAATAGACCTCAAGACTGCGGCGAAGAAAAGCAGTCATCGCGTCCTGAATGCCCTTGTTCGTGACAGCCTTTTTCGTCTGGTTGGCGTAGGAAGCGACGCTTGAAAACGACGAGATAACGCAGATAAGGCAGTCGGCGATATCGTCGAACTTGATCCTGCTCTCGGTTTTATTGTATTTGTTGTTGCTTTTGAGATAGTTGTCGATCTGGTACTGAAAGGCGTTTCTGACCGCCTTGTCAGGCGCTCCGCCGTGCTCCAGCCAGCTGGAATTGTGATAATATTCCGTGAAATTGACCTTGTTTGAAAAAGCCACGGCGATATTCATTTTCAGCTTGTACTCGGGCTTGTCGTCGCGGTCACGCGCCATGGTCTCGGTTTCCCAGCTTTGAACCGAGGTAAGCCCGTTTTCGCCGACTTCCTCGGCGACGTAATCGGCGATGCCGTTTTTGTAATTGAAGGTGGTGACATCAAAGCTCTTTCCGTTTTGGCTGCGGAAGATAAATTCAACGCCCGCGTTGACGATCGCCTGACGCTTCATCACGTCGAGGAAATAATCGGGTCTGATGTCGATATCGGTGAAAACCTCCAGATCGGGCTTCCATGTTATTTTTGTTCCCGTATCCTTCTTGGAATAAGGCTCTTTTTTGAGTCCGCCTATATTCAGTCCCTTTTCAAAATGAAGGCTGTAGCGGAAACCGTCGCGGCGGATCTCAACGTCCATATACTCGGAGCTGAACTGGGTAGAGGTGAGTCCGAGTCCGTTCATCCCGAGCGAAAACTCATAGCTCTCCCCTTCATTGTTGTTGTATTTGCCTCCCGCGTACATCTCGCAGAATACAAGCTCCCAATTGAAGCGCCCTTCCTTTTGGTTGAACTCCACCGGGATCCCTCTTCCGAAATCCTCAACCTGAATAGAGCCGTCGGAAAAACGGGTTACGACAATCTTCTTGCCGTAGCCCTCCCTCGCTTCATCAATTGAATTTGACAGGATCTCAAATACGGAATGCTGACAGCCGTCGATACCGTCCGAGCCGAAGATGACCGACGGACGCTTTCTAACCTTGTCAGGCCCCTTGAGAACAACAATGCTTTCGTCGTTGTATTCGTTTACTTTCTTTCTTGCCATGTATTACATCCTTTATTTTTCTCCGCGCAGCTTCTTGATCTTATCGCGAAGGTAGGCGGCGTGCTCAAACTCGAGCAGTCTTGCCGCTGCCTTCATTTCCTTTGTCAGGCTTTCAATCAGCTGCTTCTTCTGAGCCGGGGAGAGTTTTTTGGTATGCTTGAATTCACTTTCGTCGTGAGTTGATATCTCTATTATATCGCTGACCTTTTTCACTATGGTCTTGGGAATTATGCCGTGCTCCTCGTTATACTTCTGCTGTATCTCGCGGCGGCGGTTGGTCTCCTCGATGGTCACGCGCATTGATTCCGTAACGCTGTCGGCGTACATGATGACCGTGCCCTCGCTGTTTCTGGCGGCTCGACCGGTGATCTGAATAAGGGAACGGGCGCTGCGCAGAAAGCCCTCCTTGTCGGCGTCGAGCACCGCGACAAGAGAAACCTCCGGTATATCGAGTCCCTCGCGCAGAAGGTTGATGCCCACAAGAACGTCGAACTCTCCGAGTCTGAGATCTCGAACGATCTCCATGCGCTCTACCGTGTCTATATCATGGTGCATATAGCGCACGCGAATACCGACGGTCGTGAGATAGTCTGTCAGATCCTCAGCCATTTTCTTTGTGAGGGTGGTGACAAGCACCCTCTGCTTTTTCGCGGTTCGGAGATTGATTTCGGAAACCAGGTCGTCGAGCTGTCCCTCGGTGGGACGCACGGAGATCTCGGGATCGAGCAGACCTGTCGGACGAATGATCTGTTCCGCGATAACGGCGCTCTTTTCGAGCTCAAAATCTCCCGGGGTCGCGCTGACGAATACCGCCTGATTGATACGCTCGTAAAACTCGTCAAAATTGAGCGGTCTGTTATCGTAAGCCGAGGGCAGACGGAAGCCGTAATCAACAAGGCTTTTCTTTCTGGCTCTGTCGCCCGCGAACATCCCGCGAACCTGAGGAAGAGTGACATGAGATTCGTCCACAAAGAGCAGAAAATCGTCGGGGAAATAATCGAGCAGCGTAAAAGGCGCCGAGCCCGGAGCTCTGCCCGAGATTATTCTTGAATAGTTTTCTATTCCCGAACAGAAGCCGATTTCCTGAAGCATTTCCATATCGTAGCGGGTGCGCTGCTCAATGCGCTGAGCCTCGAGGAGCTTGCCGTTTTCCCTGAAATACTCAAGCCTTTCCTCCAGCTCGCGCTCGATCTCCGCGAGAGCGACCTGCATTTTATCGCGCGATACGATATAGTGCGAGGCGGGATAGACCGCCGCGTGCTTTAATACCGCCTTGAGCTCGCCGGTCAGAGGGTTTATCTCCGAAATGCGGTCGATTTCATCGCCGAAAAACTCGACTCTGATGATCGAGTCGTTTGAAGCGGCGGGAAAAATCTCAACCACATCTCCGCGAACTCGGAATTTGTTTCTTATAAAATTTATATCGTTGCGCTCGTATTGAAGCTCAACCAGCTTTTTGAGCAGCTCGTCGCGCGACTTTTGCATACCCGGGCGCAGAGAGATGACCATATTACGGTAATCTATAGGGTCGCCGAGGCTGTATATGCAGGAAACGGAAGCGACGATGATCACGTCCCGACGCTCCGAAAGAGCGAGGGTCGCGCTGTGGCGCAGCTTGTCTATCTCGTCGTTGATCGAGCTGTCCTTCTCGATATAGGTATCGGTCTGCGCGACGTAAGCCTCGGGCTGATAGTAGTCGTAATAGGACACAAAATATTCCACGGCGTTTTCGGGAAAAAACTCCTTGAACTCGCTGCAAAGCTGAGCCGCGAGAGTTTTATTATGAGCGAGCACAAGCGTCGGACGCTGTACCCGCTCAATGATGTTCGCCATGGTAAAGGTTTTGCCTGAGCCTGTAACGCCGAGCATTGTCTGTTCCCTGTTGCCCGCGTTTATGCTGCTCACAAGCTTTTCGATTGTCTGAGGCTGATCGCCTGTCGGTTTATATGAGGAATGGATCTTAAAAATCATAATCGGGGAAAGCGTCTGTACACAGTTTATTCTCTCGTATGGACAAAACCTCTCCGTCGGCAACGATAAAGTGGTCAGCCAGACTGACGCCGATCTCAGAGAGAGTATTTTTTATTCTGACGGTGGTTCTGATATCCGAAGCCGATGGGAGCAGAGCGCCGCTCGGGTGATTGTGAGCGATAAACACCGACTTCGCGTTATGGCGCAGAGCCAGATCGACGATCTTGCGAATAGGTACGTCTGAGGAATTTATCGATCCCTTTGCGACAACATCGTTGTAAATCAATCTGCCCCTCGCGTCTCCCATGGCAACGACTACGACCTCATTGATTCTGCCGATGAATTTTTTGGCGATCTGATCGCCGATCGTGTCCAATTCGATGAGATTATCATCCTTGTACCTGGAATCCTCGTAAAGCCTCGCCATTTCAGGCAGCAGCTTAAGAAGCACTGCGGCGTTTTCCGTCATTCCGAATTCCTTTTGCAGCTCGTCGATCGGCGCGTCGCAGACGCTGCTTATTGTATAATACCTGTCCAAAAGCCTATGGGCAAGCGGATTTGTATCCTTTCGCGGGATCGCGTAAAACAGGAACAGCTCAAGAGCTTCATGGGGTTCAAAAACGTCCAGACCGTTCTCTATGAATTTGTTCTTTAGTCTTTTTCTGTGTCCGTCGTGACTGTTTTTTTCCGCCATAACCGCTCTCCGTTAATCATTTTACGCCGTATTTTTCGTAATATGCGTCGATATCCGCCTTGCGGGCGTCGTCAATAATGATTTTACCCTTGTATTCTCTGTTGTAAAGATGCTCAACGACCTCAGCCATGGTAACGATAGCCGTGGTCTTGAGTCCGTAAGTCTCCTCGATCTCCTGAAGAGCGCTTTTTTCCCCCTGACCTCTTTCCATGCGGTCAACGGAAACGACAAGACCTATAGGTGATACGTCTCCCTGAGCCTTGATGATGGGCAGGGTCTCCTGGATAGAGGTGCCGGCGGTCGTGACGTCCTCGATGATAACGACCTTGTCCCCGTCGTTTATGGGACTGCCGAGCAGGATGCCTGTATCGCCGTGATCCTTGACCTCCTTGCGGTTCGAGCAGTATCTGATATCCGCGCCGTACTTTTCACTGATCGCGATAGCCGCGGCGACCGAGAGCGGGATGCCCTTGTACGCGGGTCCGAAAAGCACATCGAAATCGGTTCCGAAGCTGTTATTGATCGCCTCGGCGTAGTATTCTCCGAGTCTGCGAAGCTGCGCTCCCGTTCTGTAGAAGCCTGTGTTAACAAAGAAGGGCGTTTGCCTTCCGCTCTTTGTAACAAAATCGCCGAAGCGGAGCACGCCGCAATCCACCATAAATTCAATAAATTCCTTTTTGTAGTTCTCCATAATTTTCCTCCTTATCGCTGCGCGTCATTGCTTTCTTTTTTACTTTTTCTGATTCTAACACAAAATATTGAGTTTGTAAATGCAAATTACACAAGTGTAATCAATATATGCGATTTGCTCAAACAACGGCAAAATTTTACGCTTGACTTTATCGAATCTATGTTCTATAATTAATTTAGAATATTAGTTCGATTTTCGAGGCGAGTCATGAAGCGTTTTGTGAAGGTTAAAATCACATGGAACACCGACGGCACAATAATCCCCGAACGCATCTTCTGGGACACATATCGAAGCTATCCGATCGACGCGGTTACCGACGTGCGCCTTTGCGAGAGCGAGGAGTTTGAAAGAGAAATGCGATATACCTGTCTTATCTGGGGCAAGAAAAAGACGCTTTTTTTCAACGGCAAGCGGTGGTATGTTATCTCCGATAACGCTTGATCCGCCGGCGCTTTTTTATATCGTCCGACAGCGCCGGAGCGCCGCAATAAAAAAACTTAGCCTGTATAAAAAGTATTGCCGTTATACGAAACGTCGTAATTTTCTTCATGTAAAAACGGTCGCAGAGCTTGATGCTTTTGCGACCGTTTATACTATTTTCTGATAAAACGAGGCACATGAAAGAAGCCGGATGAAAAAGTCTCGCGGATTGGCCGTCTGTTATACGAGGATTGGATACCTCAGGCTAATGGTTTCACCGCCAGCTCTATTATCTTTAAGCGTGGATCACAAAAGCAGAATTTCGGAAATGACAGCCATAGCCGTATGAGTTGCAACTCCTGTTAAACAGCAAAGCTTTTTTACGGGTTCCTCGAATCTCGGCGTATGTGACAGTTCCTCGATTTTCATATCATAAGAATCAATCTTTTCGCAGAGAACATAGTAAAGTATCAGATATTCGTTTAGAGTATCTTTTAATACTTCATGGCTGAATTCCAAGCCCTTAAGCCAGTTCAGATGTTTATTCGTCCAATAATTCTTGCCGACAACGTTCTTGAAGATCTTTCCGTTGCGAATACAAAACGCCACGATCTGCTGTTTCAGCCGCTTCAAGGAATCCTTAACGTCGTCACGCATACGGATATATTCCTTAACGGCGTTGTCTTCGTCTGTCGGAACGTAAACGGCCTTATAACCGCCTTTAGCTAAGCATTTTGCAATTTTCATTGCGTCGCGTTTGTCTGTCTTGATTTTGTTTACCGGCGCTGTTTCCATAGTGCTCGGCGCCATGATGATACATTTAACGCCTTTTGCAGTGAGTTCGTGATACAAGCTGTATCCAAGGCAACCAGCTTCGTAACCGCAGACGAACTCGCAATCCTCGCCTAACCCCTTTTTTACTCTGTTAAGATATTTGACAATCTCGTCCGCCTTGGGTTTCAGCGTGGATACAGCAAAGGTGTTGTCTGTTTCAAAGCGATAGCACGCAGCTGTGTAATTTGTGGTATGGACATCCAGACCAACATATGTTATACTTGTCATGGTGACTCCTCCTTGTATGTGGTTATCATACTTGTATTTCTTACACTTTTAGTATGACAGTTAAATCCACGTTTTGCAAGAGGGGTCACTTCATATTATCTTTGCTATACATGGAACACTTTCTGACTGTTATCATATATGATAACGAGCGTGTAAACGGCTAACTACTGTCTACACGCTCGTTTTATTTCATTATTGGGGTCTTATTTGAAGGGAACTTTTTTCATTACTATTCCGTATGTAATACTATTCTACGCCTAAAGCCTTGAAAACAGCATCTTCAGCACTTCTGTAAAAAATCAGATTGAAACAACCTATCAATTCAGCCGGAACAGTTCCGAGATCGGATGCAGATGTAATGGGCAGTAATACTTTTTTGGCACCGCTGTCAAGACAAATCTGTAAAGAATCTGCCAATTCACCAACCTTTATGCGTTATACTCCTTACAGAGGCTTGACAGCAGTTAAAAATTGGGTCAGGCTTAAATTTGCTGCCATGAATCTGAAAAAATACGCAATACACAAAGAATATGATAGAAAACGGAAGGAAACACATATCCAAAATCCTTGCACTTTTTTAATTTTGCCTATTCTCTCTTTTACATGCTAAAACCCGAAATCCAGTTTGCCTGAATTTCGGGTTTTTCTACAGTCTGAGGGACAGCGGTTGCTGTTCCTATTTTTTTGCTTTGTTTAAAGCAGCAATTTTTATATTGATTATTGTGAGTTTTACATATTGACTTTTGTGTGTTTTTTGTATATAATTTAAACAAGATTTTTGCTCACTTTAACCGATTTTAATGATTTTATTGTTATTTGATATTAATATCATTATAATTATTGATTCTGCTGTACTGGTCCCACTGCTTTTCCCGATTTGTTCTGCTGTCGGATCATTGTACAAATCTTGCGTTTTTCAATTTTTTGAAAATCAATTAAAGTGATAAGTCTTATTGATCGTTTTTTAGAAAAAATCATAATAAGGAGGAGATAATATGAAAAATGTAAAAAGAATGGCACTGATTATTTTTACTGCCGTTCTGCTTTTTGCGGGCGCATTGGTGACGATGATCGTCGGCAGTGCCGAGGAATACTGCACGGTGCGCATCGATTACCTGTTCCAAAAGGGCGACAAGGCGTATGACAGCTACATCGCGGTTTTTAACATGAACGCCGATGTCGACGTCACCATCACTAACCCGACGATCAGCGGCTACAAGCCGGTCGATTCGCCGAACGAGGCCGAAGCGCACTCCGCGCCGACCACGCATCTGACAGGCAAGATGACCGAAAACCGCACCCTGAGGGTCTGGTATGTTCCGGATATCGTCCCCTACACGGTCAAGTATTACAAACAGAACGTTTATGACGACGACTACACGGCTGACCTCACCCTTGACGACGCCTACTACGACAAATCGGGCAAGACCGGCACGTTTCCGTCTGATTTGGAGAACGTGACGTTCCCCGGCTTTACCAAGCTGTACCACAAGCCGGACTTTATCGCCGCGGACGGTTCCACGGAGTTTGAGCTGTATTACACCCGCAATTATTATCTGATCAACTTCGACCTCAACGGCGGCCACGGCGTGGAGCCTGTCTACGCCAAATACCAGTCCAACTACAACATCCCCGAACCCGCCAGAAAGGGCTATGTCTTTGAGGGATGGGTACTCGAGGACGAGGACGGAAACTTTGTCGACGAACAGGGCAGCCCCATGAGTAATGATCAGGCGCTTGCTTATGCACATGAGCACAAGTTTACCTGCGGTATCGTTCCCGACCACAACGTCAACTACAAGGCGTATTGGACAGCGAGCGAGGCGCAGTACACCATCGTCTACTGGATCGAGGATCCCGACAGTGAAAATTACGAGAACGTCGCCGCGCAGACGATCACGCAATACCGCAACAAGACCGCCGTCACGACCGGCGATACGCTCGATCTCAAAGACCAAAACGAGATCCCGGACTTTTTCACCGGCTATAACCTGAATCCGCAGAAGGTGAAGAGAGATTCGAACGGAAACGTCATACTGGACAAAGACCTGAGACCGACGTATCTGACCAACGCAGACCTGACGAGCTACCAGGAGGGCGATCCGATATACGCGATCGACGAATACGATCATCCGATCGACTTCCCCGACATGAGCCCCGGCGAGCGCGAGGAGTTTAACGGAAAAGGCAGATACTTTGCAATTAACGAGGAAAAATCCGACAATATTGTCACCATCAGCGGCGACGGCACCACAAAGTTCAACGTCTATTACAAGCGCCTGCCGATCACCCAGCGGTTCTTCTTCGCGAGAAAAACAGCCGACGGAAAATACCAGGTTCCCGGTTACACCAAGGCGTTTTCAAATAACGCCGGTACATTGAATCAACATCTTTTAGATGTATGGGGCAATAAAACCCCTAACGATACGCATTGGATGGAGCTGAGCACCGAGCTCCCGAAGATATCGGAGAAATATAAAAATAAGCTTACAATAAAGACTCATCACAACGATCTGAACGGAGCCGATTACTATTATTACGAGCTGAAAACAGAGTACTACTCCGATATGCGCGATAACTGGCTGACGGATGCGTTTGAGCCTTATGAGATCACTAATAACAAGTCTGAGGCGGCAGAAGGCGAAAAAGACTATGCCCGATTCGGCGCTTGGTCCGCGGAATGGGGTACTCCTTATGCCATGGAGCATGATAATAAGACCGTAAAGGGTTTCTATGAAAAGCTTGACGACAATCTGCTGTACACAGAGGATTATCTGGATGAAAGCTACGTAGACGAACCTCTCGTTCTGAATTATCTTTCGTTCTGGGCAAACGCGAAGAACAAAGACTGGAATAAAAAAGACGCCATCTATAACTTCACCTATCATAACTATGTCGAGCTCCTCCCGTCCGAGTATGATGCAGACGGCAACTGGAACGGCACAGGCGGCTATACGAGCGTGATCGCGGTCAATTATGACGTAGACAGCATCAATCAGGTCATGCATTCTCAAAGAAAACTGTACGGTCTGCTACCGAAGAATATCACCGAGACCTACGACGGCGCTATGGAATACAAAATTGTAAATACCCGCGACAGCGACGTTAAAAAGAAACAGACACCCGCTGCGCTGACGGGCTTCGAGCTGCTGAGTAACGCGGAGATCGGTAAAGTCACAGGCGCACAGATCATTTCCGGCGAAGGTGCAGATACCGATATCGGTAATAAGCTAAAGGCACAGAATCCGGTTTGTATCTGGTATGCGAAAAACGGATTTAACGAGAATCATCACGCGGACATTAAGTTCTTCTACCGCAGGCGGTACTACACCCTCGGCTTCCTCAACAACAATGTGAAGTCGACGGATCAGCAAACCCGTAATATCTACTATCAGATGGACATCAACAGCACCGGTATCCGCGGCAACTGGGTCTACTATGAGCCGGCATATCCCGATGAGGATATGCGTAATTACTATTACTTCGACGGCTGGTATTATGACGAAGATCATACACGGAAGGTACCGATCAAAGAAAACGATACCGCCTATGTGGATAACAATCATCCCGAAGGCAGAACGCATTTTGCCGATAATGACTTCAAGATGCCTGCCGACGACGTCACCCTCTACGCCAAGTGGAGTCTGGTGAAGGAGAACGTGCGCTTCTACAACGATTATGAGGCGTACAGCACGGGTAAAGACCCCATCAGCTCCTGTGAGCCGGAATACAATTCCTTGATCCTCACCAATGATATCCCGTCGACAAATTCCGAGGATAACCGCCCCAACCTGTTGCCTCCCGTCACGGACGCGACCTTTACCGGCTGGTACTACGTGAACGAAGCCGGCGAGGAGCTGCGCTTTGAGCCCGAGAACATCCCCGTGGTCAGGGAGCTGAACCTCTACGCCAAGTGGACTTCCGAACAATCCGCCGGTTACCTCGTGGAATATGTCGAAAAAGGCACAGACACCCCTGTCGCCGACCCCGTCACGGGCGTCGCCTATGTCACCACGACAAAATCCTTTAACGCCAAGGTCGGTAACGAGCTGAACGAGGCGCATCGTCCGCAGGAAAATCAAAAGAACTGGTGGCCTGTCGTCTCGTCCCACTCCATCGTCATCAAGGCGAACGAGGAGGGCGAGGATTACGCGCCGAACGTCTACCGCTTTGAGTACACCATAAAGGAAAACGTGTGGTACACGGTCAAGTATCTTGACGCCGCCACGCTGCAGCCGATTTTCACCGACGAGGAGAAAAACACCTCCGCCCCGACGGTGACGGAGTATTACCGCCCCAAGGACGGCTACATGCCCGACAGGGTCCAGAAGACGCTGATCCTTTCGGCTTCCGTCAACACCGATACCGACGCGGCAAAGGCGGAGGAGCTCAACCAAAACGTCATCGTGTTCCTTTACACCAAAAAAGACTCGCAGGCGCTGGTGCGCATCGAGCATTATCTGCAAAAGGCAAACGGCGATCCGGATACCAAGACGGACTACGAGCACTACCGCGATGAAAGGATCACCAAGACGATCAACGACACGCTTGATATCAATGCCGACGTCTACCAAACCGATATCGCCAAGTCGCTGACGGACAGCCACTACAATATCAGAACAGACTTTACAGAGGTCTATGTTAACAATGAGCTTTTTACCGGACAAACGATCACGGTAACCAACGCGCCGCTGGTGGTCAAGGTGTATTACGAGCGCAGCAAGTATCCCTACAAGGTGCTCCACATCGATTATAACAGCGGCACGGTTCTGCATACCGATTTGCACACCAACCAAGCAGATTGGAAGCCGATGGGCTCGGTCGTCTACATCACTCCCGAGGAGTCCATCGTCAAAAACGGCGTGACGTACCTGCCCGTTAACAGTGCGACGCAGCCCTTGACGATCCACCATGAAGATGAAGACCACCTTTCCAATCCTCAGGTCAACGTCAAGACGATCTACTACAGAAAGCAGGACAGCGTTCAGATCAATTACGAGATCATCTGTGAGGGCGCCGTGGAAGGCGACCTGCAGCTTTCGCAGAACCGTGAGATCGTCAAGTTACAGACTGATATCAAAGGCTGTACAGCGACGGATTATTCCGGCGTTGGCGGCAGATACACCTTCCTCGGCTGGTTCAAAACGCCCGTTGCGACGGACGAAAACGAAAACCGCCTCACCGCCGCAGATCAATTATTCTACAAGCCCGAAGCGCTCCCGCTCAACGACGTCACCTACTACGCGATCTTCCAAATGAACTCCGCTCCCTATACCCTCAACTACGCGTATCAGGGCAGAAAGGGCGCCAACGACGGCGGCAGCTATGTCGGCGACGACGCGGAAACCGACGAGAAGGTCTTTACGGTGACCCTTGAGCTTAAGCCCGAGGATTTGGATGAAAACGGTATGCCGCTCCCGAAGCATCTTGTTAATAACGCGCCCGCGGTAGACGACCTCTACAAGGACTGCATCTGGACGATCACCAATCAGTACGTCACCTTTGACAAGGCGACCCGCACCGTCACCATCACCGCCGTGCAGACGCCGAGGAAGTGCCTTGTCAAATTCTATTACGGCGACCACAAGGAAGAGCCTGAAATCATCGAAAGAGTGGCGCTGAATTCGCTTGTCAGGAAAGACGGTGAGTTTATCACGGCGCCCGAGAAGGACGGCGACGATCCCTTCGCGTACTGGAGCGTTGTGGAAAACGACAAGGAGATCGCCCACTGCTACAACCGCAGCTTCAACCTCCGCGTGACCGGCGATTATACCATCACGGCGATGTACAAAACGACTGCCAACGTCCTGTCCATCAGCGACCCGCGCTACACCCGTCAGCAGTACGACGACGCAAACGGCAACAAGGTCGATAAGCTGCAGGTGGACTTCCTGCTCGCCTACATGGAGAGCAAGGGCTTGCTGCTCAATTCGAATTTGGCGGCTGAGCAGGGCTACAGCTCCGGTGTTGTCGTAGAATATTTCGACAACTGCATGATCGAAAAAGCAGATGTCACCGGCGCAACGCTTACCGAGGACGACAAGGCAACGGTCACTCTTCCCGGAGCAGACCCGAACTCCGTGAAAACGTTTATTCAGTCATCGAGCAACAGCACGGCGAACGATCATCAGCACCTGCTGAAATACATCGTTCCCAACAGCTACTACAACAATAAGAACCGCGTAGACCGCGCGATCAGCTTCACCAACAGCAGCAACGCGCGCCACATGGTATTCAGAGCGTATTATTACGTGAGTCATACGGACGGCGGCGAAACCGTTACCGAGCTGACCGCTCCCGTGACCTTCTACCTTTACGACATCGGCAACTCAAAGTCAAATACAGAAGGGGACTGAAATGAGAAAGAAATATTCTGAGCCTGAATTTGAATTGACACAATTCTCCTTTGAGCGGATGATGGGCAACTATGCGGGCAACAGCGACCCGGAGAACAGCATTTATGTTTATGACGGCGAAAATCCCAATGACCCGCGCGATCCCGATCCCGGTTTTTCTTAAAGGTGAACTATGAAAATTTTTAAGATCATTATCACGGTTGTATTATCATCGGTGCTGATTCTGCAAATGCAGACGGCGTTTGCCGCGACCTACTTCAGCGACGGCGTCTATACCTTTGAGAAAACCGAAAGCGAAACCGCGGTCATCGTCGACTGCACCGTACCCGACGGCGACCTCACGGTGCCCGAGAAGGTGCTCGGATATCCTGTGACCGGAATCGGTGATTATGTGTGGATGAGCAGCGGCGTACAATCGGTCATCCTGCCCGACTCCGTCACCTCCATCGGCGCATACGCCTTTGCGCAATGCAGCGGGCTGCTGGCGGTGACTCTCCCCCGCTTCTGTGAGAGCATCGCGGACAACGCGTTTTGGAACAGTCCGAACGTGACCATTCGCTGCTTCTACGGCTCCGCGGCGGACACTTACGCAAAGAATCACGCGCTTTCCTGTGAATACCTTGACGAGGCGCTTCTCGGCGACGCCGACGGCGACGGCTACATCAACATCAACGACGTCACAACAGTTCAGAAATATGTTGCCCACTTGATCGAGCTCGAGGGAGATTGCCTTAAAGCAGCCGACACGAACGGCGACGGAAACGTAAATATCGTTGACGCAACACAGATCCAGAAATATATCGCGCATATTATTGATCAGTTTGAATGATTGATTAACAATAATGGAAATTAGGAGAATTAGTATTAGTATTTCTATTCCCAAGCGCGTTGACTTTCGCAGCTCATAATTAAAAACCTCCGATACGATGCAACCAATGACATCGTATCGGAGGTTTATTACTATTGAAAAGGGAATAAAATTTTATTATTCTTTACGTCGCAAGAAAAAGCTTATTTAAATTTTGATATAAGCTCTTCTCGGCTGAGCTTCATGCTTCTGCTCACCTCGTCGTTGGGCACAACTCTCAAGACCTTGCCGTTATAGCGGGAGACGAGGACGCTTGCCTGCTTGCCTTCGATCTCTATCCTCTG
>CACYIC010000034.1 GCA_902774325.1 uncultured Ruminococcus sp. | reverse complement strand
ATAGAACCTCTTCTTGGCACTTTGCTTCCCTCCTTCACAATAATTGAGATATCATAGGTACTCGAAAGCGACAAACTCCCGTATGCCAACAAGAACCTCCATCACACAAATGTATATAGAAAATTCCTGCCGCATAGCAGAACTTAAATTTTTTAAGTCAAGAGAGCTTTGTCAATTCCTTAACGGGGTGTTATTACTTTTTCTTCGGACGCTTCGCGCCGTACTTTGAACGGCTCTGCATACGACCGTTTACACCCTGCGCGTCGAGTGTGCCGCGCACGATATGGTAACGAACACCGGGGAGATCCTTAACACGTCCGCCGCGGATCAGAACAACGCTGTGCTCCTGAAGATTGTGGCCGACGCCGGGGATGTAGGAACTGACTTCAATACCGTTGGAAAGTCTTACTCTGGCGATCTTTCTGAGCGCGGAGTTAGGCTTCTTGGGGGTAGCCGTCTTTACAGCAGTGCAGACACCTCTTTTTTGCGGAGAGTTCTGGTTGATGGCAACTCTTTTCTTGGAGTTCCAGCCCTTCAGAAGTGCAGGCGCCTTCGCCTTCTTCTCTGTAACCTCTCTTCCCTTGCGTACCAATTGGTTAAACGTTGGCATAATTTTCCTCCTTTCCTCAAATATAGGAATTGAAAACCTCGCAAAGTATCCCGCTCGCCCCGTACCTTAAAAGGGCGAAATCACAGAATACTCCACGATTACTCATTATAACCCGACAAAAGCCGATTTGTCAAGAGTTTTTTTAACTCATACTTTTGATTTTTTTGCTTTATACTGTTTTCAAATAATATTCAAATAATATTCTTTAATATCTGCCGCGTTTAATTCCGCATAGCCGCGCCGTCCTTTTCGGCGGGCGCTCATTGCCGCCCGTTGCCGCCCGTCCGAACATGACGGGATCATACCGAATACCGAACGGCGGGATACGAAATCTATCGCAGAAAAAACCGGGCGGACAGCGCCGGAGCAGCGCCGGCACATCCTCCCGGTTTGTTTTGCAGTTTTTTCAGATATCCATGTACTCCCTGTACTTGGGGATAACGCCGGTCTTGTCGCGGCTGAGGCTCGCCCTTCTCTGGAAAACTCCGGGGAAGCAGTTGCCCTCGATCAGCACGGGACCGTTTTCGCTTATCGCGACGTCCCAGCCGACGTAGGCGACCTGCGGAACGACCTCCGCGGCGCGCTCGACGAATTTTACCGCCTCGTCATAGAGCGGGATCCTGAAGCCTATTATATCCGTGCCGGTGACGGGGTGCTTTGAGTGGAGCACGTCCGCCTTGTCGATCGCGGGGACGTCCACGACTCCGTTCTCGTCCGCGAAGGTGTACATCCCGCCGCTCGAGAAGTTGTCAATAACTCCGCCGTTGCCGATCTTGAGGATCGCCTGCAGAAAATGACCCTTGCCGTCCTTGCAGAAGGTGAACATCCTCATGGTGTTCACTGAATCGGGATAGAGGCGGTTCATCTCGCTGTGCTGAACCACGAACGCCTCGACCAGCGTCTGTCCGCGCTCTCGCGCGAGCCTGAGGATCTCGCCGCTGTCCGCGTAGTCCGCGAGGTCGTATTTGTCTATGCCCTTGCCGCCCTCGCCGTCGATCGGCTTCGCGATTATTTTGGGATTGCGCTCCATGAAATCGTGAAAGCTCTTCTCGTCGGCGCTGTTCAGGTCGATCCACTCCCTGCCCAGAAAATCGGAAAAGATCCCGTTGAACTTGATTTTGTCGTTGAAGGAATCAAAATAAGCCTTGTCGTTGTAGCGGCTGATTATATCGTTGTTCCTGCCGCGCGTGAGATAGGTCTCGCGCTGAGCGGGGGTGAGGTTGTAGAACTCAAACTCGCGGTAATCGTTGTAGCCCGCCTGATACTTGAGCCCGCAGCGGGTCATATCGACGCAGATCCCGATGAAGCTCCTGCCGCTCTTTTTTGAAACGTCCTTCGCCACCGAAAACATGCTTTTGTAATCAAGCTGCACGATTCGCGCGAGCATATATTTTATTCCTGCCATTTTTCTCTCCTTGTTTTTCGCGCCGCGCCCGGCGCTCCTGCTTTGTTTTCAGATCCGTCCTCACTTGCCGGCGCTCAGGCTCCTGAGGTATTCGCCGAGCGCTCCCTCGGTCATTTTGCCGATCTGCTCGGGCTCGTCGGGAAGCAGCAAAAGGAGCTGATCGCCCGAGCGGATCAGATAGCCGTCGTCGCCGTCCGCGTTTTCAAGTCTGCGGACGAGATCGAGCCTGCTTTTTCCGAGAGCCGAGGACATGATGTCCACAATACTGCGTTCGTCGCCGAACTCCAGCCCGCCGATCACCGCCGCCATATCGCCGGAGGCGAAGGCGTCGGTTATCAGAAGCCCCAGCGCGTCCGCCCTTGTCGCGAACCGCGCTTCCCCGGGGATTATCCCCAGCGGAGCCAGATATTTTTTGAGCGCGCGCTCGCACATAGAGGTCTTGCGCGCCGAATAGAATACGATCCTGCAATCCATTATTGTCCCCCCTGGGTCTGAACATACTCGGGCTTGAGGTGCGGCTCGAATATCGGAGCGATTATCATATCGGTCTGGATAACGCTGAATTCATACTGCCAGCCCTTGAACTCGTAATCATAATACTGATCGCTGGGCTTGACGGGATTGGGCGGAGCTGTCGCGGGCATTCCGTCCTCGACCTGCTGCTTGGAAATCGACGAGCCGTCGTAGTTGATGAACTCGACCGTGTGGAATATCCTCAGCTCCGTTGTGGGCTGGGGCGGCTGGGTCGCCGCCTGGGAGCTCTTTTTCTTGTCCTTAGCCGTGGTCTCGGGCGCGTCGGTCGAGGAGGTCACCTTCTGATCCTTGAAGTCGTAATCTCCGTCGTACCAGCTGATCTCGCCCTTCTCGTAGGCGGTCGAGAAATCCGTCACCTCGGGTCGGGTGCCGCCGCGCGCCGAATAGTAAACCTCCGGCCATACAGCGTTGTCATTGAGGGTCGCCTTCTTGACGTCGACCTTGTTGCTCTCGCCTATCCTCACCCTGCGCGCCACAACGACCGTGCGGAAGTTTGTGAATTCGTAGGAGCAGGTCGAGAGGGTGATGAGCTCGTCATCCTCGTTGACGTCCACGGGGCAGTTTATCAGCGAGCGGATACGGACGTTGTAGACGTAGTTCATGAAATCCTTTTCGTTCTGGAACTCGCCGATCATATAGTTGAAGAATTCGCCGTGGCTGGAGAGCGTGCTGGTCTTGAACACCGAGATTATTTTATATACGCCGTCCGCCTGCGGGGTGTCAAATTTGATGGTCGGGGATTTTTTGTAGAAGTCGAGGTTGCCCGAGGTGCCGCCGTAGTACATGAGATTGCCGAACATCGAGCCGTCGTTCATGTGATGGCCGTGCATTACGACGTTCTTGCTCTCCACTCCCTTGGGACAGCGGTAATCCACAAAGATCGTGCCGTAGCTGTCGTAGTCGCCCTGGTAGTTGTGGTTGAGGTAGTACTGACCCGAAAGGCTGTCGCCCTTGTGCTCGAGCACGGGATAGTCGATCACGGTGTTCTTGATCTGGATCCAGCCGACGATCTCCTTGTTTATCTTCTTGAGCTTGTCCCAGTTGATGCCGTCGCCCTTCTTCTTGCTGTCGGAGGGCTTGTCGTCGCTGCTGTCGCCGTCGTCTATGCTGTGGGCGATCGTCTGGATATCGCCGTTGAGCTTGGCGTTTCGCATGCTGAGGAATACCATATTGTAAAAGAGCAGACCCAGCGCGAACAGGAAGATCAGAAAGGCGCCGATTATCACGCACTTTCTTCCGATCTCCTTTTTGCTGTCGCCCCTGAGCGGAATGAACTGATTTGCAAAGCCCGTCTTGGGCGGGATATAGTCCCTTATGCTGAAGCCGTCCGGAAACTCGTTTGAGGAATTTTCGTAAACCTCGGTCGTGCGGACTGCCGCGAGAGCGGCGATCCTGGCAAAATCCTCGCCTGTCAGCTCCGCCTTGGGAACAGCCGCGACGCGCATCCCCTTGTAGATGAAGCAATAGCCCTTGTAGCCGTTGCCGAAGTCGCCCAGAGAAAAGACCTTTGCCTTTTTGCGCTTGAGGGTGAATTCCTCCTCGAGCGCCGCCAGCTCCTCCTCGCCCGCCTTCTTCGACCTCGCCTCGGCAAACGCCTTGTTGCGCTTCTTCCAGTAATCCTTGGGCGCGGGCTCGTTCTCGGCGCGCTCCGCGGCGGCAACGGTCTCAACAAAATAGCGCCGGAAGCTGCTTGAGTCCTTACTGCGCAGGGCGTTGGCGATTATTACCACGTCGGGCTTCTCCGCGCCGCCTGCCAGCTCGTTGAGAGAAGCCTTTATCAGCGCGGGATGCATTAACGTTTTCTTTACGGAATTGAGCGAGAAGCCGTATTCTCCCAGGCTTTCGCGCAGCTCGTCGGCGCGCTCGCTGAGATTCTCGGTCTCCTTCTTTTTGCTCACGGAAAGTATTTCAATATACACTCAAATCATCCTTTGAACAGTCGGTGGTTAAAACCGGTTCCGGACAGGAAACGGCATGGGTCGCGCGGTGCTGCCTCATGGCAACACCGCATAATTCAGGCGTCCGGTATTGCCTTAATAATCCGGTCTTATCTGAGTTATTTTCAGGTTCTGCAACGCCTCCTCGATAAGCGGCTCAAAGCATGCCTGCTCCTGAGCGAGCTTCACGAACCTGAGCTGAGGCTTGGTGCGGGGATGCTTAGGCGTGAATACCGTGCAGCAGTCCTCATAAGGCTCTATCGAGGTCTCGTAGGTATCTATTTTATAGGAGATATCGATTATCTCCTGCTTGTCCATTCCGATAAGCGGGCGGAAAACGACCATTTCCGCCGCCTCGTCGGTGCAGTTGAGCGCGCCGATGGTCTGGCTCGCCACCTGACCGAGGCTTTCGCCGGTAATGAGCGCCGAGCAGTCGTTGTCCCTCGCTATGCGCTCGGAGATCTGCATCATCAGCCTGCGCATTATTATGGTAAACAGCTCCTCGGGACAGTCGTCGCGCAGCTTTTCCTGTATTTTTGTAAAGGGCACGGTGTACATTCTCATGGCTCCCGAGTAGCGGCTGACCCTCTGCAGGAGCTTTACCACCTTTTCCTCGGCTCTTTGGCTCGTATAGGGCGGGCTCGCAAAGTGGACGGCGGTGAGCTTCAAGCCGCGCTTAGCCATCATATAAGCCGCCACGGGCGAGTCTATCCCACCGCTGATGAGCACTACCGCCTTGCCGCCCGTGCCCACGGGGATACCGCCGGCGCCCCTCTCGGCGTCCGCGTGGATGTACGCCGCGCGGTCGCGGATCTCGACGTAAACCGTTACGTCCGGATCGTGGACGTCGACTCTGAGGTGCGGGAACCTCGAGAGTATCGCGCCGCCTGTCTCGCGGCATATATCCGGTGATTTATAGGGGAAGCGCTTGTCGCTGCGCTTTGCCTCGACCTTGAAGGTCTTGGCGGCTCTGAGCTTTTTGGCGAGGTATTCGGGCGCGGTCTCAAGCACCGACTCCAGCGTTTTTTCCTCGCAGACCGCCGCCCGCGAATAGGCGACGATGCCGAATACCCTGCCGACCCTCTCGCAAGCCTCATCGAGATCTACGCCCTCGTCGAGCGGCTTAACGCTGATCGTTGACTGCGCGGAGGTTATCTCAAACCTTCCGAGAGGACTGAGCACGAGCCTGATATTTTTCTTCAGCGCGTCCTCGAATTGGCGGCGGTTGAGCCCCTTCAGAACTATTTCGCCGTCCTTTAGCAATAATATTTCCTTCATAGTACCTTCCTGTATCTCTATCTGTGGGCGAGCGTCCTCAGCCCCTCGGCTATCGCCGCCGCGAGCGCGTCGACGTCGTCCCTGCTGTTGTGCTTTGAAAAGCTTATCCTAAGCGCGCTGTCAGCCCTCTGCCCCTTTAGGCCGAGCGCCGAAAGAACATGGCTGGGCTTTCCCTTGGCGCAGGCGCTGCCCGAGGAAACGTAGATCTCCCGCTCCCCGAGGAAGTGCAGCATGGTCTCGCTGCGCACCCTGCCCGCCGAAATATTCAGCACGTAAGGCAGAGCGTTATCGGGCGAATTGACAACTACGCCGTCGATTTTCAGAAGCTCCTGTCTTGCGTAGGCGTTGAGCTCCCCTATCCTCTTCATATTTCCCGCCGTATCGAACTCCGCGCAGGCGGCTCCCAGAGCCGCGATGCTCGGCAAAGCCTCCGTTCCCGGGCGGAGCTTTTTCTCCTGCTCGCCGCCGTACTGACGGGGAACAAGCCTCACGCCCTTCTTAACAAAGAGAGCGCCGACGCCCTTAGGCGCGTGGACCTTGTGCCCGCTCACGCTTAGAAGGTCGGCTCCGAGAGCTTTGACCCTCAGATCGAGCTTGCCGAACGCCTGCACCGCGTCGGTATGGCAGATCACGCGCGGATTTTTCTCCCTTGCCGCCTCAAAGCAATCGGCGACAGGCATTATCGCGCCCGTTTCATTGTTGACGGTCATTATTGAAACCAGAACGGTTTTTTCGTCGACCGCATTGAAAATATCCTCGGGGCTTACGGCTCCGTTGCTTCGCGGAGCTATCAGCTCGACGCAAAAGCCCTCTTCTCCGAGTCGCCTTGCCGCCTCGAGCACGCTGCTGTGCTCGACCGCCGAGATCACAAGCTTGTTTCCCGAGCGCCTTTTGGCGTAAGCCGCGCCGAAGAGCGCGAGGTTGTTCGCCTCGGTGCCGCCGCTCGTGAAAAATATCTCCTCGGGCGAGGCGCACAGAGCGCGCGATACCGCCGCGCGCGCCGCCTTCAGCTCATGCTCCGCCTCTATTCCCTTTGAGTGGAGCGAGGACGGGTTGCCGAAGCACTCGCGCATGATATGATACGCCTTGTCCGCCGCAGCCTTTGAAACCGCGGTGGTCGCGCTGTTGTCAAGATAATGCTCCAAGTCCTTCCCTCCCGGTCGAGCCGCGTCTGATACCGAATCAGGCTATATTCGATTTCTATTATACTACAGTCTCTCGAAAAAATAAAGTGAAAGTTTCGTGAATTTTTTATATCAGGGCAAAACAAGGACATAATAAACTTGAAAAAGCCGTGAAGGGATGGTTTATTATGGTAACAAAACAGGAATACAGCCGGATCGTCGGCAAAAACGCCCCGAAATCAAAAACAGCCCTCAACTGCGTGAGGGCTTTCCTGGCGGGCGGCGCCTTCTGCCTTCTGGGACAGGCGCTGCTCGAGCTGTTTATTTTTTTGGGCGCGGAGAAGGACGCGGCAAAAACGCTTGTTTCCTGCTCGCTCATACTGCTGGGCGTACTGCTGACCGCGACGGGCGTTTATGACAAGATCGCGAAATTCGCGGGAGCCGGCACGCTGGTGCCGATAACGGGCTTCGCCAACGCCATGAGCAGCTCCGCGATAGAATTCAAGAGCGAGGGCTTCATCACGGGCACGGGCGCAAAGCTTTTTGTCATCGCGGGTCCGGTTATTGTCTACGGAACCCTCGCCGCCACGGTCTACGGCGCAATACTATGGATCCTTCATCTTTTCGGGATAACGCTGTTCTAGCGCCGGGGAAGCAAACCCCAAAAGCCCTATTCCTCGATCTCCTTCTTCCAGAAGCGCCTGTTGAAGCCGTCGTTCAGGCGCAGGAGCACGTTCTTGAGGGCGGACTGATAGTTTTCGTCCTCCCTGATCTCCTTTATTTTCATAACCGCGAGGGCGCACCAGCTTATGCTGGCGCAGATCGCGAATATTGTTGAAAGAGCGGAAGCGACCGCTCCGAGGATTGTAAGCGTTCTTTTATCCATCTCAAAAACTCCTAGCTGTCAATTTTGTTCTTAGCCAGCTTGCTGACGACCTTGTTTATATTCGTCACCAGCATATCGCCCGTCACGCGCATCTCCCGAACGCCGGATTTTTCGTTCAGCCTTTTGATGTACGCGCAGACCGCCTCGGCGTCGTCGCCGCACTCGACGACGGGCGCGAGGATCTCGCGGGTGAGCTTATAGCCGAGCTTTATCATCATATCTATATTTTTGTTCTCAAACCTCACCGAATCCAGAATAAACTGCTTTGTGGGATAGGTCACGCGCAGGACCTTGCTGTCGAAGTACAGATTTTCAAAGATGTAGCTGCAGTTGTCAAAATATATGCAGATTATCAGATCCAGCTCCTTCTCGAGCAGCGGATAGACCGGGATATTGTCGACCATCGCGCCGTCGTAGTAGCTGTGCCCGTCGAGAGTGACCGAGCGGTTGTAAACCGGCATCGCGACGCTCGCGCGCAGATAGTCGGGATAGAACCCGGGCAAAACTCCCGAGATGTTTTTATGCACCAGGGTGCGCTCGCGGATATTTACAAGCGAGATATAAAAGGGCATCGCGATCCTGTCCGACGGGTCGGTGATGTCGGAGATCGCCCGCTGGAGATAATTTCCCCTCAGTATCTTGCCCACAAAGCTCCTGCTGTCCTTTTTGCACAGGTTGCGCCACATCCTTTCCGCCGCGTCAAGCTTTTCGGTCGCGAAGGAATAGGCGTTGAGCACGCCGACAGACGAGGCGCTTATCGCGGCGATCTTCTCAGGCGGAAAATGCTCGGCTATCGCTCTGAGGGCACCGATCTGAAACGCGCCCTTTGCCATTCCGCCCGAAAGCACAAGTCCGATTTTCATTACATCATCTCGATTCGGAGGATTGATTCTCGTGCCGATCCCAGGCAGGTATCGGTATCAGCCTCATTTTACCATATTTCGACCTTCTTCGCAATCCAAAAATACTCGACCATATTTGGCGGATTTGCACAAATAGCGCCGGTGGGCGCTGTGCCGGTGGGCACTTTATCCGCCTTTTTTAAGGTTGAGATAAATTATAGACCATCATCAGCGGCGGGTCGGAAGTCGTTTTTTTCGCTGCCTCTTTTAACTCCCACAAAAAAGACAAATCAATGCGCTTTGCGCCGGTAGGCACTTTATCCGCCTTTTTCAAGGTTAAGATAAACCGCAAGCCATCATCAACGGCGGGTCGGAAGTCGTTTTTTTCGCTGCCGAAAAGCTGCCGATATAAAAGTATTGCCTTAATACGGAACGTCGAATTTTTCTGTCATGCAAAGAAAGCGTCCGGCTCTTCAACCGGACGCTCAAAATTTTCCGACAAGCGGAAACCAAAGACCTGTTTACATTTTAGTGACGATCTCGTTCACCGTTTTTCCCGGAGGGATCATGGGCAGAACGTTCACGTCGGGATTGATATGGCAGTCGATGACCACCGGCTTGTTGAGCGCGATAGCCGCCTTAAGCACGGGCTCGATCTCCTCGTCCTTTGTTATCCTCATTCCCTCGACTCCGAAGGCGTTCGCCAGAGCGACAAAGTCCGTCGGGCGGTGGGGGTCGGTCTGAGAGAAGCGGCTGCCGTAAAAGAGCTTCTGCCACTGGCGCACCATACCGAGCACGGTGTTGTTCATGATGAGCACCACAACCGGGAGCTGATAGGAGCTGAGGGTGACAAGCTCGTTGAGGTTCATGTGGAAGCTGCCGTCGCCCGTCACCAAAAATACTCTCTTGTCGGGGAAGGCGACCTGAGCGCCGATAGCCGCGCCCATGCCGAAGCCCATTGTGCCCATACCTCCCGAGGTGAGCAGAGTACGAGACCTCTCGATCTTGCTGTACTGAGCTACCCACATCTGATGCTGACCGACGTCCGTAGCGATTATATCGCCGTCGGCTTTGAGCTCGTTGAGAGCGCCGAGCACCTGGAAGGGCTCGGGATACTCGGTATCCGGCTCGTGAATTCCGTCAAGCTCATGCTTCCAGACTTCGATTTTCTCCAGCCAATCGGTGTGGGACTGCTGATCCATGCCCGCCGAAAGAGCTATGAGCGCGTCCTTGACGTTTCCGAGAACGTATTCGTCCACGCGGACGTTCTTGTTGATCTCCTTTTCGTCGATCTCAAGCTGAACGATCTTCGCCTGCTCGCCGAATTTATCTCTGTCACCGGCGACGCGATCCGAAAAACGCGCTCCGCAGGCGAGCATAAGGTCGCAGTTAGCGGTAACCATGCCCGTTTCGTAGCCGCCGTGCATACCGATATTTCCCACGCATAGAGGATGACGCTCGGGGATGGCTCCCAAACCCATGAGGCTGCAGCAAACCGGCGCGTCAATCAGCTCGGCAAAGGCTTTCAGCTCCTCGCAGGCGTTTGCGCTGATGATGCCGCCTCCGGCGAATATCATCGGGCGCTCGCTCTGACGGATAAGCTCCTGTACCCTGCGGATGCTGTCGGGATTCTTTATGCTTATCATCATGGGCTTGCGGGGCTCCGCGCGCTCAAATTCCGTAGTCATCGCGGTGATGTCCTTGGGAACGTCGATCAGAACGGGACCCTTCCTGCCCGTATTGGCAAGGCGGAACGCCTCGCGGATAGTAGGCGCGAGCTCCTCGACGCGCTCTACGAGCCTGCTCGCCTTTGTTATTGGCTTGGTGATATTTACGATGTCGACCTCCTGGAAGCTGTCGCGTCCAAGCTGGTCGCGGTTGACGTTCGCGGTGATCGCCACTATCGGTATGCTGTCGATATTGGCGGTGGCGATGCCCGTCACGATATTCGTCGCTCCCGGACCCGAGGTGGTGAGCACAACTCCCGTCTTGCCCGTAGCGCGGGCATAACCGTCCGCGGCGTGTGAGGCGCCCTGCTCGTGCGCCGTCAGAATATGCCTGATCCTGTCGCTGTACTTGTAAAGAGCGTCATAGGTGTTGAGCGCCGCGCCGCCCGGATAACCGAAAACAGTGTCCACGCCCTGCTCCAAAAGACACTCACAGATAATCTCGGCACCTGTAAGTTTCATACTTGAATACCCCTTTTAAAAAGTCTGTCATATATTTTAGCGCATTAAATCGAGATTGTCAACTATTATACAAACTTTTAGGCGTTTCAATCTTTATTACTTTTTCCCGCCTTGACGAATCGGCGGATTAATGATACAATTGGCAAGGGTGATAATATGAATATCGAAACCACCGATCTGCGGGTATACAAAACCCGCCAAAGCATAAAGCTGGCTCTTATCGAGCTGCTGACCAAGAAAAATATCGCGGATATCACCGTCACCGAGCTGAGCCTGCGCGCGATGATAAACCGCAAGACCTTCTACCGCCATTACCAGACGGTCGACGAGGTATACACCGATATCGAAAAGGATCTGACCGAGGAGGTACTCAGGGAATTCTCCAAGGAGCGCCGCACTCATTTTGACGTCGCGGACGCGCTGCGCCATGTCGGAAAGCTGATAAAGGGCAACAAGCGGATCCTGCGCCGCATCACAAAGCACAATCCCGACCTATTCTTCAAGGGCTCGATCGAGGAGCTTTTCAAGGCGGAGACCCGCCGCGCCATCACCCAGGTCGTCGACTCCGCAAAAACCACCCAGGCGGAGGTCGAATTCCTCGCCTCATTCATAGTTTCGGGCATCCTCGCCACCTATGTCGACTGGTTCAGGAACGACTGCAAGGGAGATATCGAGGATATCGCTCTCACCATCAACCGCCTCGCGGCAAACGGTCTGAGCGCCTTCATCCCCGAAAACAAGCTCGTATTCAATACCTAGAGCCATCCCCGCCACCCGCTTCACAGGCTTTTTCAGAACAAGCCGTTCGCCCGCGAGCCAAATCGCGGATCACCGACCGCAGGGCGCGGCAGCTTTTATCCGGTATCAAACCGGTATCGAAACAGCTATTATAATATAAATGTATAAATAAGTATAACAGAAAACTCCCTCCGAACAAACTCCGCCCGATGACGGCGCTCCTGTTCGGAGGGTTTTTGCGTTTCTTGCCGCTCTCCCGGCAGGAGACTCATACTAATACTGATTTTCAATAAAAACTCGGGAGAGAACTGCGGGCAAGCTTCTTTTCCTTCCTGGTTCTACACCAAAGAGGGAGCCGACCATTTTGATTTGGTGTTCGACGAGGACAGCTATGCAAGTAGCCCGTACGCTGAGCTTTATATTTACGATAAGAGCTACGAACAGCTCGCCAAGTATACCGGAAGCTTCGGTAATCAAACGCTTACGGTCCCGGGTGACAGCTTTTATGTGCGCTTAAGGTGCAAACATGCCGGCAGCCCTCACGGCTTCGCTTTTGAGAAGATCACAACTCACTACGAATATGAGCCGGCAGGTCATAATTATGAGCTCATTGAGTCGGTGGCGCCGACCTGCACCGAAAACGGAAGGGGAACCTACAGGTGCTCGAGTTGTGGCGATGTGATTTATAACGAGGGTGAGGACGTGGTCCTTGACCGTTCCGAATATCCCGAATCTCCCCACAACTACGGCGACAATGTCGATATGAGCTGGGTCGTCAGCCATCCCGGCACAAACCATCTGACCTTTAAGCTGTCGGAAGAGAGTTATCTGGAAAACAACTACGATAAGCTGTATTTCTATGATTCCAAGGATAACCTCGCAGCGACCCTTACGGGCAGCATCGGCGGACGCACCGTTACGGTAGAGGACTTTTACTGCCGTATCAGGCTTAAAACTGACGGCAGCGTTACAGGCTACGGCTTTTCGTTCGACGCTGTATATATCAGCGGCAAGTTCGGAGCTACCGGACATTCGTTTACCGAATACGTTCCCGAGGAGGGTCACACAGCCACCTGTACCGACAGCGGCACGGCGGTCGCTGTCTGCGACAACGGCTGCGGCGCCACCGATACCCACAGTCTTGCCGCCGTGGGGCACTCGTTCACGAATTATGTTGACGACGGCAATGCGACCTGCACAAGCAGCGGAACCAAGACCGCTGTCTGTGACAACGGCTGCGGCGCTAAAAACGTGAAAGTCGTTCCGGCGTTCGGTCACGACTGGGACGAGGGCACGGTCACTCCTTCCACCTGCTGTGAGCGCGGAAGTGTAGTCTACACCTGCAGGACCTGCTCGGCGACCCGAACGGAATATCTTGCCTACGGCAGGCATTCCTACAGCGAGGAGTTTGTTCCCGCGACCTGTACGGAGGACGCGTACTACAGTTATACCTGCGACAATTGCGGCGATTCCTTCGTTTTACGCGACGGAAGACTGATACAAGACAGCCTGCCCGAATCTCCGCATAACTACGAGAACGGCAAGAGATATAGCCGCAGTCTTCAGATACCCATCGCCCAACAGCTTGTGCTGACCTTCAGCGAGGAAAGCTCTGTTGAGCTCAATCACGATTTTGTATATGTTTATGACGGCGAAGGAGAGCTCGCCGGCAAATTTACCGGAAAACTTTCCTCGCAGAGCTGCACCGTAAACGGCAACAGCTTCACGATAAAGATGACTACCGACGGTGAAGGCACGGACTACGGCTTTGCGCTCAGCTCAGTTGTCGCAAAGCGTCCTCTTCCCAAGGCTCTCGGACACAGCTTCACGGACGAAGCCGCGGGCGACGCCGCTAACACCGTCACTCACACCCGCGAGCGCTGCGGATACTCATACACCACTGCCGACGCGCCCGCAAAGATCGACAACGTGGTCGCTACTCCTTCCGAAACCAATATCACATTGGCATGGCAGATCTCCAAGGAAGCGGACACCGAAAAGTACAGACTGTACCGCAAGGCTGAGGGCGAGAACGCCTTTACGCTTTACGCCCGCATCAACGGCAGGTCAAACAGGACTTATACCGACTCGGCTGTTGAGTTCGGCAAGGAATACAGCTACTACGTCGTCGGCGTTGATAAATACGGTCAGGAAAGCGAGACCTACGATATCGTAAGCGCGTCCCTCATTCCCGACGTTACCCCGCCGGTGTTCAAGAGTATGACTCCTTCCTCAAATTCCGCGATCAGCGGGATCGAGTATTTCAGTATAAGCGCTACCGATAATGTACAGATTGAAAATGCCGAGCTTTTCTACTCCACTGACTCCGACACTGCCGCTGACGACAGGATCAAGCTGGAGTCGCAGAACGGCGCGCTGCTGAAGAATCAAAGAATTGACACGACCGTTATGCCCGACGGCTATGTTTTCGTATGGGTGAAGCTCACGGACACTTCGGGCAACAGCTCATGGTCGCCCGCGTATCGCTATTTATGCGACAACACCGGACCCGAAAAGGTGAATAATTTCAGGATGACCGCTGTCGGCGGAACTACCGCGACTCTTGCCTGGGACGACGTTTCGGATAACGATGTATCTTACTTCCTGCTTGAGATCAAGCAGCAGGACGGCAGCTGGAAATATCTCAGCACCATCAGCCACCAGCTCGGCTATAACCTGATGTCTCTCACGCCCGAGACCTCCTATACCTACCGGGTGGCAGCTTATGACAGCAACAGCAACAGGGGAACCGAGTCCGATGAGCTGACCGTCACCACCACTGCCGATACCATAGCTCCCAAGGTGACGGCAATGTCGCCCGCGCCGGGATATTACAGGGATTCGATTTACATCGGCATGACTGTGACCGATGATTACAGGATCGCCTTCACGGAGATTCAGGTTTCCGGAAACAATCGTGACTGGAGCACTGTTAAGACCATCATGCCCTCCAATGAAGAACGCCCTTCATACACCATCTATTATAGCCTTGATCTGACCGGTTACGAGGAGGGTCCGCTGTTTGTAAGAGGCATTGTTGAGGACCGCTACGGCAACCGCACCCCCGACGATGAAACCACGACATACGAGTACGAGGTCGACAGGACCGCTCCGGCGCTGCCCACGGGCATCAAAGCTGATTCCTCGAAGGAGGGAAGCGGAAGCTTCGTCTGCGTATCGTGGAACGCAGTTACGAACGACAGCAGCTTCGCCTATTACAGAGTTTACAGAAGCGATTCCCCTGACGGAGAATACACTCTTATCAAAAACAACGTCACTACGGTCAATATATATGATACCGGCGTTGATTTCGGCGGAACCTATTACTACAGGCTGGAAAGCGTCGACAAGGCGGGCAATGTCAGCGAAAAGTCCGCTCCGGTTTCCTGCACGGTGATCGAAGATACCGAGCCGCCCGTTATCCTGCCCGTATCTCCGTCGGACGGTACAAAAATCGGCAGCCGCAACAACAGCATTTCCGTTGCCGCTACCGATAACGCCAAGGTCAAGACGATAAAGGCGGAGTACAAGACGAACGCTTTCTTCTCCGATTATCAGACTCTCAAGGAGATCACCGGCAACAATTCGAGCAGATGTTCGTTTTCCTGCGCGCTGCCGATGGATGAATTCGGCAACGGCACCCAGGTGACGCTCAGGATCACCGCCTCCGATACAGCCGGAAATGAAGCCGAAGAAAAGCTCGTGACTTATACGATCGACACCGAGGCTCCGCAGGTCGAGAACGTCAGTCTTTCGGGCGACGAAAACAACAACTTCACATCCGCGTGGAGCTGCAACAGCGACGACGTTTCACATTTCTATATTTACAGAAAAACCGATACCGCCACATCGTTCACTCTTTACGATTCCGTAAGGGCTCAGGCGGGCAAAACGGATTACAGCTATACGGACGACGACGTTGTTCCCGCGGATAAGAGCGTGCAGTACAGGATCGAGGCTCAAGACGCGGCGGGCAACACCTCGTTCGCGGATACCGAGATCCTCGGCGTAGCGGGTGCGACCGGTGAGACCGGTGCGACCGCAATCGCCCCGATCGCGCTCCTCGACTGCCAGGGCATACTCGTCTGTGAGAGCGAGTACATATTTGACGGAAGCCATTCCTCCGACGACGGCACCGTTGTTTCCTACCGCTTTGACTTCGGCGACGGCAGCGAGCCTGTCGAAAACACCAACGGAAAGGCAAGACATATCTATACCGAAACGGGCATGTACACGGTCACACTCACCGTTACCGACAACGACGGCAATGTCGGCAGCACCCAAAAGAACATCACCGTAACGGGCAGAGAGATGGTCGGAAACGTGACCGTTACCGTTAAGGACGACAATGGCGCCGCGTTGCCCGGAACCGATATTTATGTCGATCTCGGTGAGGATAACGCCCTCCACGCCTTTGCCGATTCCGCAGGCGCCGCGACCTTTGAGCTCAGCATCGGCACCCACGTCATAGCCGCATACAAGGACAGCGAGCATTTGCCCGTAAAGCAGAGCATAACCGTGACCGGCAGCGACACCACTCTCAGCTTAGTTCTTATCAACGAACCGATAGTCACCGGTGAATTTGAGATCCACCGCATGACCTTCGAAGAGATCATCGCGGCGGGCATTGATATCACCGCCGCCCAGAACCGCAATGTCGTCCGTCTTGACGTCACCCTGCAATACGAAAGAGTGCCGATCAAGTCCGTCATTTACTGGAACGGTCAGGATACTGTCGGCGAGCCGATCTATGTAAAGTCGTCCTCAGGCGTCAGCAGAAAGCTCACGCCCCACGTGTTCGGCGGTTCCGGCTCAGTCATAGACGGCTCAGGCTCGGGCGGCTCGGGAAGCTCGGGAGGCTCAGGCGGCTCAGGCTCAGGCTCGGGCTCGGGAAGCGGATACAACACTCCTACGATCGTTTATGTTGACGTTCCGGTCGAGTTCAGCTACCTCAAGGAATTCTTTGATGTGTCGCTTCACATCATCAACCACGCCTCCGAGGATTTCAGCCTGCTTAACAATACTGTCAAGCTCAATGTTCCCGACGGACTGAGCATTGTTAAGACAAATTCCTCCGAGCCGAAGGCAAGCGTATATATCGACGAGATCAAAGGACAGTCGCAGTGCAGCATCGAGTGGGTGCTCCGAGGCGATGAACCCGGAAACTACAGGATATCAGCCGATTTCCTCGGCTTGATATCTTACTTTAACGAGCCCGTGTCCGCGACCTTCATAGCTGATGACGATATCGTGGTCTACGGTTCAACAGGTATTGAGGTCGAGATCGAGGCGTGCGAAACAAGCAAACGCGGCAAGCTGTTCTTCAATACCGTCGTCAAAAATAAAGGTCCGATCCCGCTCAACGCATTTGAGTGGAAGCCTCTGATAGAATCCTACATGGAGGAATTTGTTGACGCAAACGGAAATGTTTCCGAGATGGATGAGCAGCGCGACACTCTCAACCCGGGCGAGAAATTCGTTTACCGTTACTTCACCGGACAGGGTGCATTCAAGAAATATGTAGGATATATGGTAGACGACCTGAACGCGAGCGGCGCCGAGGTCACCGTTACGATTCACCCCGTAAGCTATTTTCTGCCGCAGTTCTATGAAAAATTCCCCGAGGAATCGGGAAGCTTTGTGTTTGAGATCGTCGACTCCTCGGGTGATGCGATCGATGGCGCGCAGGTAGAGCTTTCGTCAGACGTCAAGCTTAAAGCGGATGACCCCAAGCAAAAGGGCAGAGTAATTATTCCCGAGGATGAACGCGACACTATCGAGTGCGATTATCTCAGGGTCACCGCCGACGGCTATTACAGCTACACCGACCCCGACTTTGAGGGCGTTGCCCACGGCAAGAAAGAGACAGTCAAGCTTTACCGCGTGGGCGAATTTGCTGTTGAGAGCGTGACCCTCGACGGCAAGGACGTAATAAACTATTCATCATCCATCCAAACCAACAAAGACGAAGCGTCAGCCACGTTCGTGGCGAAAATTTACGGCGAGATCAAATCCGTTGACGTGGTTCAGGGAGGGCGCGTGCTTGCGGCAAGCACGTCCTCATACGACGCAAGCAGGTACACCTACACCCGCGTCATTCCGGCAAACAGCTTTGAAAACGGAAAGCCCATATCGCTCCGCGTGATTGAAAAAGAAGGCAAAGAGCGTAATATCGCCCTGAATATTATCGCGCTTGAGCTTGATACCGATATCGACGTCAAGCTGCCGGACAACATGAGCGCCGAACTCGGCTCCGACGACGAAGGTCTTTCCTGGCTCAACGGCATAAACCTCTCTCTCGATTTCACGGATAAAATCAACTCGAATATCGAATACGACAGAAGCGAGCAGACCATATCCTTCATGCTCAACTACAATCTCCGCGACTTCAATACCGCTGATCCGGATGATTTCAACTTTGACGAGTGTCTGGACGCCGACGTCTTTGAGAAAAAGCTCACAAAATTTATGGATCAGATCGACGATTCGAGCGACGATATCGACAAAAGAGTCACCGTGGGCATCGGCGGCGTTATCGCGTTCCATGTAAACGACGACGGTACGCTCGGAGATATGGTAAAAGCAAGGGCGTTCTTGAAGGTCGAAGGCTCTTTAAGCGCCGGATCAGACTTTATAGTCGGCGTTATCCCGCTTACAATTAACGTTAATATATCCCTCGGAGTTTCGGGCGAGCTTGGCTTTGAACGCGAAAAGCCGGAAGACCCGTGGGAGTTCAACGCTAAGGTCGGCGCTTCCCTCGAGGTGGAGGCGTCCCTGGGAATCGGAATATCATGCCTGAATTTCAGCTTCTACGATAGCATGAATCTCGAAACAGCGTATATTTTCGGAAAGGAATGTTATCTTGACGACATCACTCTCAAGGGAGAATTCGGTTTTTCCGTTAAATTCTTCTGGTGGTCCAAGAAATACCCGATCCTGACTGCCGAGGTCAAGGTCTACAATCACGAGGCGAACACCAAAAAGAGAATCATGAGCGCGCTCAGCGATTCCTATGTCGTCGACGGCTACGAGATCGACAGCGGAATGCTCAATTACGGCTCGGTCTGGAACGCCCCGGTCAAAGCCTCCTCGTCACCGGCTGTTCTTCTCGAGAACGCCTACGCGGGCACGGCTCCTCAGATCGCGCGCGCGGGCGACAGGATCATAATGGTATATCAGGGTATCGATCCCGACGCGGACTGCGCGGCAAACGCGCTGGCGCTCTATTACAGCGTTTATGACGCAGCGACAGAGAGCTGGTCGACACCCTCAAAGCTCGACAATAACCACAACGCCGACCTTTCATACTCGCTCGCCTCCTGCGGCGACAGGATCGCGGTAGTTTACACTCAGAGCGCCGCAAGCCTCACCGACGAAGCCTCTTTGGAGGATTCGGTCAAAAACATAGAGGTTTACGGAGCGGTTTACGATCCTCAGACCAACGCCTTTACCGAAAACACAAGGATCACAAGCAACAGCAGCTTCGACGCAAATCCCGTACTCAAAAATATCGGCGGAGCTTTCACGGCGGCATGGATCAACAGCGCCGGAAACAACCCCTTCCTCAACGACGACGGAAACACCGTTATGACCAGCAGCCTTACCGTTAACGGCTGGACGGCTCCCGAGGCGGTCGCCGACGAGGTAAAGACCCCGTCAAGCCTCACCCTGATCGGCGCGAACGGCAGCGGGAAGATCGCTTACATGACCGACAGCGACAACGACCTCACCACCCCCGAGGACAGACAGCTTATCGTCAGCGATATCGGTCAGGGCGGCTCCGCCGTACTCGCCGAGGGCATTGAAACCGATATCGAGGCGATCGAGCTGAACGGAAAAGACGTTCTTGTTTGGTATGAAAACGGCTCAATGAAGCAGTACGACCCGAGCACGGACGAAACCTCCGAGATAATCAGGCTCAGCAATTCGGCGGCGGGCGAATTCCGCGCGGCCTCGGACGAAAACGGAAACACGGCTCTTGTGTTCAAGGATACCCCCGGCTCGCTCAGCGCCGTATACTTCAACAGCGCAAGCGGCGAATGGACCGCTCCCGTCAGAGTCGTTTCCTCCGAGAACTTCATCGACAGCTTTGACGCCGCCTTTGTAAACGGAAAGCTCTCGCTCACTTACTACGATACGGTTATGAAGGACTCCGAAACTCTCGAAACCGAATCCTCGCTGATGACCGTAACTGTCGGCGCGGGCGCGAAGCCTGTTATCAGCTCCGCGGACGTCGATCTCAACGAGGTTCGCGCCAATGAAGAGGCAAGGCTTTTGGTCAAGGTCGAAAACGACGGTTTCACTCCCACGGGCGACCTCGAGTTTACCGTGACCGGATATGACGGCTCCGTGATCGGCGCCTATTCCGCCGAAGCGTCCGCAATCACGGGCGGCGGCAGCAAGACCTATTCCGTGCCCTTTACCGCTCCCGATACCGCGCTCAACCGCGACCTCAAGGTAACGGTCAGCGACGGCGAAACCGCATCCGAGGCATCGTTCACGCTGGCGAAGGTCGATATGGGCATCCGCGCCGAGCAGTATGACAGGGACGGACAGAGCTTTGTCAAGGCAACGGTTTACAACAACTATCTCTACGCTTCTCCCGCGACAGTCGAGATCTACAACAGGCTCACCGGAGAAACCCTCAACTCTGTTGAGATCTCAACCGTTTACAACGGCAAGCCGGCTGTCATTTATATTCCGCTTGACGCCTCATGCGCGGACGTGGACGGTCTGGTTTCGGTAAGGGTAGTTTCAAAAGCTCCCGACAGCCGCGACTTCAACAACACCTGCTCCTTTGCCTACAGGAGAAACAGCGTTGACGATACCCGGATCCTTATCGGCGATCTTAACTTTGACGGACTCGTGAATATTATCGACGCCACCATCGTCCAGAAGATCGCAGCGAAAATCATAGTTCCCGACTCCAAGCTCTTCATGGCGGCGGACGCCGACGGCGACAACGATATCGACATCAACGACGTGACCGCTATCCAGAAGAGGATCGCGAAGCTCAGCGGAAGCGGGCTCACGGGAACCTCCTGCGTATATACGGAAACCGAGGATGTACAGGATAACCTGATAAAGGTGACGGCGGCTTACGCTTACGCCAATGACGGTCAAAACAACATACGTTTTGAATTCAAAAGAAACGTGCTCGACTCCTACACCATGCTCTCGCACGGCGTGCTCTACGGAACCAGCGCCTCGACCTTCGGCGGCGGCAAGGCTGACGCGGCTCTGCGCTTTGCCGACAGCGAAGGCAAAACGCTCATGGAAAAAGTAAAGAATACCGTTATCACCACCACCACCGACGACGGCACGGACGGCTTCACGATCGACGTCGGAAGCAGAACGGACGGCGTCGTATACGCCAGAGCATACGCTATCCTTGAGGACTCCAAGGGAAGCGTCAGGATCGTTTACAGCGACGTTATCAGCGGAAGCTTTGACGAGCTTAAATAAGGAGGACTGAATAAATGGAAAAAGCAGAATATATTTCACCGCGTTCGGAAATCCTCGCCCTTGAACCCTGCGACGTTATCGCCGCCAGCGGAACACACGGCGAGGGAGTCGGCGAAAAGCCGTCCGACGACGACTGGGATTGATCGTCCGGCTTCAGTCCCGATATGTCAAGCCCCTCTTTCCCGCAAGGGAAGGGGGGCTTTTGCATCGCTTGCCGTCAAAAAACGGCGCGGCATATTGCGAGCGCTAATACTAAACTCAAATAAAAAATAGACAATCTTTGCGGTCTATTTTCCGCAATACTTCGTTGTCGTCTCGTCGTCGCGTGCTGTGCTCGGTCAAGCGTGACCGTTGTCGTGCGCGCGTTGCGGCTCCTCCTCTCCCCACAACGCCAAAGGGCGTTGCGGGGTCCCCGAATATGGCGCCAGCCTTGCAAGGACGACATCGCAGCTATGCGAAATATAACGCGACAGATGTTAAAGTGTTTTATTAGAAGATAGTATAAAAGCTTCCGACAGCGAAAAAGAGCCTCCCTCTGAGAGGGAGGCGGGGTTGTTGGGAACGCAAGCCGGCTCAGGCTTTATGATAAACGTTCTACATATCTTCTATCGCCCTGATGATCGGGCCGATGATCTGCTTTTTGCGGCTGACCACCCCGGGAAGATTAACGCTGTTGTCGGAGCAATCGGCAGGGAAAGCAGATGTGACTATCCCCTTAGCTCCCTGACCGACGAACAGCAGCTCGGTGCTCTCCTCGATGATATTCGTCAGCATCATAAACAGCATATCGCAGCCGGAGCCGGGCAGTATGCCCTCCATATACCGCAGCATGGCGTCCTTTATCCGCTCGAGCTCCCGGGCGCTGACGCTGGTAACCTGAGATACCTTGAACACCGTCTGCATCGCCTTGAACGGCTTGCAGTCGATATGGAAAATATCGTCGGGAGACTTGCCCGAAAGCAGGGAGCCCGCGTTGAACATCGACATCGCGTAGCGTTGTATATTTATACCCGCTGTTTTTGCCAGACGGCGGGCGATAGCCTCGTCGGTGGGCGTGCAGGTAGGCGAACGGAACATCAATGTATCGGACAAAATCGCCGAGCACAACAGACCGGCTGTGTTGGAGTCTATTTCGACGCCGTTCTCGTCGTAGATCAAGGATATGATGGTGGCGGTGCATCCGAGCGGCTGATTGCGGAAATATATCGGGTTCATCGTTTCGACCGAGTCTATGCGGTGATGGTCGATTATCTCAACGACCTCCGCCGAGCGGATCCCGTCTATCGCCTGTCCCCTTTCGTTATGGTCAACGAGTATCACCTTTCGGCGCTCGGCGTTGAGCAGGTTGCGCTGCGACATAAGACCGAGATATCTCTCGTCGGCGTCGAGTATCGGGAAATACCTGATACGCCGCTTTGAAACGTCGGACTTGACGTCCGAAACAGACTCGTCGATACCGAAGGAGATTATTCCGTCCTTGCGCATGATATGGCTCACGGGCATAGCCTGATTGATGAGCTTTGCGCAGGAGTACATATCCATCGGGGTGACGATAACGGTGCAGCCGGATTCCTCTGCCATTTTGCGAACCGCCGGAGGCACCTTAGCCGCAAGGCAGACTATGATGCTGCCAGCGCCGTGCTCAATAGCGTATTTTTGCAGCTCCGCTGTTCCGCCGATTATCACCATATCGTGCTCGGAAATATAGTCGTCGTTCATATTTGACTTGGACGCCGCCACGACGACCTTTCCCCGGGTGAATTTCGCCCCGGTATCTCCTACGATTATCTCTCCCCAGAGAGTATTCGCAATGTTGATATAAGGGGTGTTCGCCTTGGATAAGGCGCGGGGATCCTGATCCTCAAGGTAGAATCTCGCTTCGTCGCCCAGCGTTATCAAGCCCCTGATCTTGCCGCGCTTGGTAAGCACGGGAAGGGTCTGGATGTTCTTGTCCCTCATGTGCTCCCACGCCCTGCGCAGAGAGATATTTGGCGCTATGCCGTCGATCTCGCGGAACTGTACGTCCGCGAGGGTAGGCTCAAGCGACTCGACGAGCCGCGGAGGGTCTACCTCAAAATGCTCCAGCACGAATTTGGTTTCATTGTTGATATCTCCGGCGCGGCAGGCAATATACTCCTCGCCTGTCAGTATGGTCTTTAAACGGGCATAGCAGATGGCTGAGCAGATGGAATCCGTATCGGGATTTTTGTGTCCGATCACTATTGTAGGTTTCATGGCAATCTCCTTTGCGGGGAACGTGCGCCGGCAGAAGCAGGCTCAAGCCGGCGTCGCGGGCCTTTTTTCTTATTATAGCAGACGGAATAAAGTATTTCAACGATAATCGAGCTAATAATTTCATTTTTGAGCCGATCGCTTTTTGGGGCTGTCAGACGGGATCGTAAATGTCACGGCGCGCGCCGCGAATCGCGCGTTGCTGATCGTGCTCTTTCAACGCTTCCGTATCGGGAGGATTCTACAAAGCCCGGGACAAACGGTCGATTATTTTTACGAACGGTCTTTTATTTTTCATTTTTTTGCGCTATAATAGTGTCGGATACTATTTTTAAGGCAGGGATGACGGATGAATATTATTCTGTTCGCGGTAATTATGGCTCTCGTATGCTTGTTGGGCTTCTTCAACGAGAAGGTCACCAAGCTCAACTATGAGATTTCGCTCATGCTGTTTTCTGTTGTGATCGGCGGCTTGATGCTTATCGCCGCCACTGTTTTTAGAAGCTCAGACGTCGGCACGGTTTTGGCGCAGGCGCAATTCATCAGTATTGAAAACTTCCTGATGGA
This sequence comes from uncultured Ruminococcus sp., assembly GCA_902774325.1. Taxonomy (GTDB): domain Bacteria; phylum Bacillota; class Clostridia; order Oscillospirales; family Acutalibacteraceae; genus Ruminococcoides. The sequence continues at coordinate 15,391 of CACYIC010000034.1, read as the reverse complement.
AGGCGTGCTGTGCTTTATGCTGTTCGCAAGCTCCTGCCACATGAAGCTGTCCGACTTCAAAAAGCACGCGCGGCAGGTCACCGTGCTGTCGCTTGTCTGTACGCTGCTCGGCGCGTGCTTCTACGGACTGCTGTTCTTCGGAGCCGCCAAATTGTTGAATCTCGGTCTGTCGTTGCCTGTTTGCCTGCTTTTCGGCAGCATCGTCGCGCCTACCGATCCGATCGCCGCGACCGGTATCCTCAGCAAATTCGGCTTGCCGAAGGGGATATCCTTTCTTATTGAGGGAGAATCCCTCTTCAACGACGGCGTCGGAGTAGCGCTGTTCGTCTGCTTCTCGGGCATGGTGACAGCTTCATCCTCGGGCGGCTTTATCGGCGTCATGCTCAAAGAGCTCCTCGGAGCCGTCTTAACAGGCGCTGCGGTAACGGCGCTCACCTTTCTGCTGTTCCGCTTTACCAGGAGTAAAAACCTCGGCATTTTTATCAGCCTGCTGACGGTCTCGCTCTCCTACGCGATCTGCGAGAGCTTCGGGTTTTCGGGCGCGATCGCTTCCGTTGTCTGCGGACTGATGTTCTCGGCGCTGCGCTCCCGCTTTTCAAAGGAGGAGCAGGAAGCCGCGCAGACCTTTGACAGCTTTTGGGAAACGCTCGATTCGCTTTTCAATTCCGTTCTTTATGTAATGCTGGGCTTGACGTTTGTACGGATATTGCAGATGGAGCACGTTTTGCTGCTGTCCGTGATCGCCGTAGCCGCGAATCTGATTGCGAGGAGCGGCAGCCTCACGCTTTCCTCGCTGTTCATGGGGAAATTACCGGACGGATATGACAGAATAAGCTTCATCAAGCTGCTGACATGGGGCGGACTGCGCGGCGGCTTATCGGTCGCGCTTGCCATGAGCGCAAAAGAAATGCTGTCCGCGGAGGTCTACTATATCATACTCGGAGGCACCTACGCCATCGTGTTCTTTACCACCGTTATCCAGGGCTTGACAATGAAGCCGGTTTACAATCGGATCAGTCGGTCGTTATCCGGTAAACGCTGACTCGCTGTATAACTATAATCAAAGCAAATAGGCGGAAGAAAAACGAGATTTCGTTCTTCTTCCGCCTTTATTGATTTGGATGCGCGGTCAGTGATCGGGAACCGACCGGGCTTCGCGCCTGCGTTATTCGGTAAAGTACGCGTCAGCCGCCTGTGAGTAGAGGTACAGCGTTTGGGCGACGTGCCTGAGCGAATCGGGCTGACTGCTGTCGTTGAGCACATTGTAGCAGTAGTTCAGCGGGCTGTAGGTCACTTGATAATCGCCGCCGAGGCTGAGGGTGAAGTCATGGCTGAGCAGCCTTGCGGGGATGTCGCGGATACGCGCGACGCAGTACTCTCCGACGGCTTTCGTTTCGACGGTCATGCCCGCGCAGGAGAACTCAAGCGGTTGGTCGCTCTTGAAATAGAGCGAGAGAGTGGTCTGCGATCTCAGCGAAAGCGTCACGCCCTCAAAGGTCACGCCCGCGGGGAGGCTCTCGGTTGTACGGTCGTAGGGCTTGTTGATCGTCTGAGCGGTCACGTTCTCCCAGCCGTTGCTTTCGATATCTGTGTTTGCCGGTGAAGATGTGCTGCCGAAATATCCCTGAGCCGCCGCGCCGTAATGGAGCATTGCCCTGACGATCGGAGCTGCCTTTGCGTAGTCGGCGTTATTCCGGGTATGCGCCAGCAGATAGTCGGCGTATCTCCTGACAGAGTAGGTGTACTCCGTACCCGGATTTCCGTTGCCGTCAAAAATCTGTGCTTTAATAATTGAGTTCATATCCTTCGCGGCTACACTGCATTTGAAGATGTAATATCCGCCTTCCTCACTCGCTTTCCTGACCGGCATAGTTTTTATCTCCGTCGTGCTGCCGTTGGGGATCGTGAACTGCATATAGGCTGTTTCGCTCTGTGCGATCTCGGGGTCAAGGTCCATATAGAAGTTGACCGCGATATCGCCCTTCAAGCTGATCGAATGTCCTGCAAGCGCGGCGCCTATGCCGTCGGTGAAAGCGGTTACCACTTCCATCGAAACATTATTCTCAGGCATTGTGAATGAATAAGTGCCGTCGTTGTTATCCGTTATGTCGATCTCTATGAGGTCATAGCCGAGGTCGAGGAATACAAAAGCGTCCGCTATGATGTAGCCCTCTCTGTCAATGATCGCATTGACGGGGGAAATGGTGATACCGGCGGGAACCGTCACCGCATAAGTGCCTGTCAGGTAGCCGGGCTGTCCGTCCTTGTCGATACACGCATATTCCCTGTCGGTTTTAGATCCGTTATAAGCTGTGCCGTTGCCGCCTGTCAGCCAAAAACAGTCTCGGAACATATCAGTTGAATCGATTACACTTTCCGTACTCCATTGTTCGCTGACATAAATGGTTTTCAACAAATAACAGCCTAAGAACATACTGATCATATCACTTACACGGCTTGTATCAAAGCTGCTCAGATCAAGCTCTGTCAAGTGTTCGCAGCTGGAGAACATATTCGTCATATGGTTTACAAAGCTTGTATCAAAGCTGCTCAGGTCAAGCTCTGTCAAATTCACGCAAGCAAGGAACATACCGCTCATATCCTCTACACAACTTGTATCAAAGCTGCTCAGATCAAGCTCTGTCAAGTTGTAGCAGTCGGAGAACATGCCATTCATATTTGTTACACTGCTTGTATCAAAGCTGCTCAGGTCAAGCTCTGTCAAGCTTTCGCAGTTTTCGAACATGCAATTCATATTTGTTACATTTCCTGTATCAAAGCTGCTCAGGTCAAGCTCTGTCAAGTTGTAGCAGCGGGAGAACATGCAACTCATATTTGTTACATTTCCTGTATCAAAGCTGCTCAGGTCAAGCTCTGTCAAGTTGTAGCAGTCGGAGAACATGCAACTCATATTTGTTACATTTCTTGTATCTGCGCCTGTAAGGTCAATAGATGTAACATTATCGAAATAACTAAACAAATATGACGAATCCTGCGGCAAGGTCGCACCGTTGCTGTCAACATTGATATGCAGGACAGCAGCTTTGTTTACACCGTCAGGAAGGACAATGCCTTTGTTGTTATGTATGGTACCTTTCAGGGTGAGTGTGCCTGTGCTTGCGTCGAAGGTGGATTCCACATCAAAATTTGCATTGATGGTAACATCTTCCGCAGGCATCGTCAGCGTTGAGCCGCTGAGCGTACCCGCGCTTGCGGTGTAGCCTTTCACAGTGTAGCCTGCCGCCGGAGTGCCCGTGTAGTTAAGCGACAGCTCAACCGTATCTTCGCTGCCGGCGTAGAGATTACCGTTATATTCGATACCGCTTGAATAGACATTGATACCGCTCACATTGTATTCGGTCGGAGTACCGGAAAGATCGAGCGTTACATCTGCGCCGGGGGTGATGGTGTATGCCTGCTTGCCCTGCGCCGTGCCGAGGGCAGCGGTGTAGTAGCAGTTCGCTCCCGCAGAGCCGTTGCGGGCGAAGGTGGCTCCGTCTGCGACGGCGTTATCGTCGGCTGTCGGGGCATAGAGGCTGTCGGTGATGGTGAGCGAGCCGTTTTTATCCCTCCAGCCAACGAAGCCTCCGCAGCTTGTGGTAGCGTCATCGCCGGTGCCGGTGCTGACGATCTTGCCGTCGAACACGCAGCCCTCAATGGTAAGGTCAGCGCTTTTATTGTTGACGGCAACAAGCCCGGCGTGAGTGCCGTCGCCCTTGACGCTGCTCTGAATGTTGACGCTGCTCCGGCAGTTGCGGATGGTGACGGTGCCGTACTGTCGGGCGATGATTCCTGCGGCGTACTTGTTATCGGTTGTGATGGTGCCGTTCACATGGAGATTCTTGATCTCGCAGCCGGTTTCGACGTAGCGGAAAGGCGCAGCGTATTCAGCTTCAGCGTCGTAGTTGAAAGTCAGCACCTTATAATTGCCTTCAAACGTGCCGGTGAAGTCGTGATGACTGCCGCCTGCCATTCGGCTGACAGTGATGTCGTCAGCGAGCGTCACGGTCTTGCCGGTGAATATGCCCTTGTCGTTCTCAGCCAGCATATCGCAGAAAACGTCCCAGCCCGCAGCGTCGTGTATCGTATAGGTGTCGCCGTCCTGTGAGAAGTAAGCAGAGTCGGGAGTGAATGTCGCGCTGACGGTAACATCACTCGCAGGCATTTTAAACTGATTATTATTTACTTCAATGACATTATTGTTGCTGTCCCTGACCGTAACAGTTCCGCCCGTATAGCCCGTCTTTGGTGTCACGGTCAGGGTGACGGTATCGCCGTAAATAAGATTATTTGTCTTGGACGCCGTAACTGTGCCGCCTGTTATGCCGTCCGCTACGGTGACTTTACCGAAAAAGGGAGTAATATCTTTGCCGCTTATCGCCGCCCTCTGCGCATCGGTCAATGTGCCTGAGTAGGTTGTTCCGTCCACTGATACTGCCTTGTTTTCCGCAACCTTTACCGTGTAATCGTTCTTATCACTCAATTTGTTCAGGTTAGTGATTTTGTATTTATCTGTCGGACGTTGATAGTCGAGTATTACTTCATTATCAGACGCATCTTCATCAAATCCTCCGAGTCCGCCTTTGATCGTAACATTTCCGCCGTTCAGCGCAAGAGTAGAGAAATCTGTAATGTTTCCCGTTATGTTGGCTGTGCCGTCGTTAAAAGCTATCGAATCGATATATTCTATTGCCTTGCCGCCGCCCGAACCTGATACTGTCAATTTACCGCCGTCTACTGTCACATGACCGATTGAGGATTCAGCATAGATCACAGTTTGATCGTCAGTATTATTCACAATCCTGACGTCTCCGCCGTTCACGGTAAGACCTTCAGAATCATTATTGCCATCCAAATGCAAACCATAGCTCGTACCTTCAAATGTGACTTCTCCGCCATATACATTCAGGGATTCACACTCGACGCCTGTATCGCCTGTTGCTGTCAGTTTTCCTTTGCTGCTGCCCGTACTCTGCGCGAAGATATTGAGTTTCTCGCCTATGCCCGTGAAAGCGCAGCTGTTTGTTGAATTAACGGTCAGAAGTGCGCCGTCACAGAGAATAAGGTTGACTGTTTCCCTAAGCAATACAGCGGCTCTGCCAGTAACGTTTATGGTCACATTGCCCCGCACAACGTAATTTCCGGCTTTCCACGTTTTATGCATTTGGCCGTCGTAGTTTTTGACAGTGTTGTATTCGGTAATGGTCTGCAGAGTGCCGTCCGCGTCGATGTAGGTGACAGAATCATCAAGCGCGCCAGCCGTTAGCGTCACCATCCCCGACAGCGGCGTGAAGGTCAGCAGCAGCGCAAGGCTGAGTATCGCCGCCAAAACGCGCCGTATCGGTCGTATGTTTTGTTTGTTCATATTTTTCCTCCTTTTTGAAGCAACAAAAGCGCACCCCACGGGATGGACTTTCCCTCAGAGTACGCTTTAGATTTGAGTATATAGATTTTTTGTGAAAAAGACAGAGTTATCTCGCTGACCGCTGACATGAGCATACCCTATCCCTCTCTTTCCGTCAATATATATACACAGTCATTATACTGCTATTTTGCGGAATTATCAAGATGATCGGGGAAAACTTTGTCATTTTTTCTTTTTTCTTAAAAAACCGAACGGCGGAAGAAAAACGAGGATTTTCGTTCTTCTTCCGCCGTTTTAAGAATTGATTATGCGGGCTGCTTTCCCAGCGCTACATCATATTTCGCGATATATTTTTGCAGGTAGGTCACGTCGTTTATGTCTACCGTGCCGCTGCCGTCGGTATCGGCGGCGGAGAGTGCGTCGCCCTCAAGGGTGATAAGCCCCGCGAGGTGCTTCTGTATCGCTGTCGCGTCGCGGATGTCCACCCTGCCGTCGAGGTTCACGTCGCCGGGGATATGATCCTCAAACGGGCTTTCGTAAGCTCCGGCGCTGACGGGAAGCAGGCAGAGATCCCAGCCGTTATGATTTTCTCCGTCGTTCCTACAAATATAATAGATGCCGTCGCGTGTCGCCACACAGGACTGTTTTTCCGTTGCGTCTCTGATAGTATCGGAGGGGGTGTAATAAAGCGGTTCTACGCTGTCGGTATCGGTGCGATAGAGGAACACATTTCCTCCGCCGTCCACTGACGGTCCGACAAAAACAAATCCGTTCTTTACCGCGGCGATCGCGTCGGGATGGAGCAGGATGCCCTGATTGTCGTTGACCCTTCCGACATAGCGGAGATCATCATTTGCTTTTTCCCATTTCTCCCCGTCAAAGCGCCATACATCGTGAAGTATCCTCTCTTCGTTTGACAAGGAAGTATCGGGATCGCAGCCGAACATCGCATAGAGCCTGCCGTTATGCTGTACGCAGTCAAAGTAATCGGCAACGTACGGCAAATCGGGCTCCTTTGTCCATTCCTTTGTTTCAAGGTCGTAGCTGTACATCGGGAGGCTGCTGTCGTTTTCTCCGATCAGAACGCTGTCGCCGATACAAACGAGCTTGCCGTTAAACATGGTCAGCGTCATATTCAGCGCGTCGTCCTCCCAAAACACGTCGGGCGGGATCGTCATCCCGGTAAACTGCCAGTGATGATCGTCGCTGTTGAGGTCGAAGGACGCCAGATAACAGTCCTTACGGAAGACGGGCTCTTCCTCCTCTCCCCCGGACGCTTCCTCCAAAACGTAGTCGACCATCGCCATATAGACGACGCCGTTTTCACAGATCGGTGAGTCCGGAGTAAAGAAGGTGATGGAATTATCGTTATACACGGAATAGGTATCTGTTCCGTTTTCCATGAGATAATCTCTCAGCGCGTCGCGTAAACGGGTATCGCGCAGGGTGACGAACTGCTCGCCGTCGTACCGGCATATCTCGCCGGTTTTGGGGTAATAGCCGTACAAGCTCTTGCCGTCGGAGTCCGTCAGCAGAGAGGGAACATCGACTCTGTCCCAATCATTCGCCTGTCTGTAGGAATCAATGACAGTAAGCCTGTTTTGCCCCTTGACGAGGAAGAACTTTCCCGTGCCCTTCATGCCGTTTGGCGACGTCACGGTAAAAGCGGTATAGGTGGAGAACAGACGCTTCGCGTTGTGAATGATCAGCCCGGACCCGTCGGCAGCGTACTCGACCGGCATATCGTCAGGCAGCGCTTCTTCTCCCGCGCCGTCGACCGCCAAGCGCTTGTACGTCAGGGTGCTGCCTTCAAACAGGTTTTCACCGATCAGTTTGATGCTCTCGTTCTCCATGTCGCACAGGGCGTCCGAAACAGAGGGGACCGCTGAATCGAGCAGGGACAGATCGACATATCCGCCCGTGGAGCACAGATCGGCAAGGACGTCAGTCTTACGGACGCAGGCGAAAAGCTTTGAGCGGATCCTCCTCACATAATCGGCTCCGGCTTCGCCATCCTGTCTGGGATAGAGCGCCGCCAGCAGCGTGCCCGCTCCGCAGACGGCAGGCGTCGCCTGAGAGGTGCCGGACATCAGGTCATAAGAGGTTCCGGGCTCGAGCACGAAATCGGGTCTTGAGACCGCGAGAGAGTCGAGATAGACGGAAGCGTCGTGCGCTTCTCCTTCTTGGTATTGAGTCACCAGGCACAGACCGAGGCTCGTCTCCTTATCACCGAAATCCTCGGTACCGAACAGCTCGCTGCCCTTGCAGGAAGCGTGCATTTCCATCCGGTCATAAGCTTTTTCGGTGATTCCGGCTAAGGGAACCTCTCCCGCGACAGCCATGTTTCCGTCGTCCTTCCGGTAAATCTCTCCCGAGAAGAAGACCGCGGAGGAGCCGTCGCTGCTTGCGATCGATTCCGCGTCAATGGCGACCCATGTATTGTCATCGCCGTTGGTCACCCGAGTCCTTTCGTAAGGGAAGAATATAAAATACGACTCGCCGTACTGCGCGTTTTTTACGGTGATTTTCAGTCGGTACGGATTATCCGGGTTAAAATGCCTGCCACTCTCGACAGACAGCTCGAGCGTCGCGTCGTCCGGTATCTCATAGTCGTCATCGTCATCCAGAGTACGCCGCTTCACGAATTGCAGGCTGCCGAAAGCGCTGACGTCACCGCTCGCTTTGCTGCCGACAGAGGGCGTGACAGTGCCGTCCGCGACGACGGTTTCGGCATTGAACTCGCCGTAATACGCGGTGGTCGCGTTGAACCGCTCCGCGTCATAGATCATCGGAAAATAATTGTCATCGGAAACAGCGGAAAGGATATTCATTCCGGGGCCGAAAACGTCAACGGAGGTTTTTCCGTAATTTGTGAATTCCGTGGGCAGACCCGTGATATCCGCCGCTCCGACAGCAACGATATTGTCGCACTCCGAATTACACGGACTGAACTGTGTGCGGTCGTTGTCATCATAGTAGTTTCCCGCGGCGGCGTAGCAGATCACACCGTCGTCGCACAAAACGGAGATCACTTCGTCAAAAATTGTAGATTGTCCTCCGCTCCCCCATGAATTGTTGGCGGCGACGACATTGACGCCGCCCGCAACAGCCTTATGGATATAGTTGAAGCATCCGATAGCCTGATAGACAGTCGAGACTTCTTCCCCGCTTGTTCCGTCGCCGCCCAGCAGCTTGAGCGCCATGATCTTAACATTTGCCTTCGACGCGACGCCCGCCACGCCCTTGAGGTTATTCGCCTGCGCCGCGATCGTTCCGGCGCAGTGGGTACCGTGACCGTTATCGTCGGTCGTATCGCCGCTGTTGTTGAAGAAGTCATAGCCGTGTTCGCCCTTAAGACCGATGTTGCCGGGATTCGTCCACATCATATCCCTGAGGTCCTCATGCTCCGCGAGTACGCCCGTATCAATGACGGCGACCACGACCTCGTCCTCGTCGCCGGTGAGCTTTTTCCAGCCGGAGGAGGCGTTGACCGACAGCGCTTCTTCCGCAGAAGCTCCGCGGTCGTTCACCTGCTCGCCGCCGGTATTCACAGCAGCGGGAGAGTTCAGATTATACAGAAAGCTGTTGCAGGGATCGTTGAGCGAATAATCGTCAAGGCTCGTCGGATAGACATAGTAGTTAGGTTCAGCCTGCACGACACTTTTGTTTTTGCCGAGCAGCTCGATCATCGTCGCCGTATCGTACTTATCGGATGAAACCAGCGCTACGGTGAGCTCGTCCTTTGATGCAGACTCGGCTGACGCGCCCAGCGCGGGAAGATACTCCTCATGATCTAAAGCGTCGGCAAACACCAGCGTGTCCTCCAGCACGAAGTCCGCGCCTAAGCTTTTTGAAAGGATATCGCTCTCCTCGTCCGCGGCGGAGTAAGCCTCGAGCGCCGAGGATGAAGCGTCCATCATCTCTCCGTGGTTAGCGCCGACCGACGCGAGCTCGCCCTTCTTCGGAACGGTATCGGTGTCGATCGCGCTGTTTTTGAACAAAACGACGACCTGTCCCGGCGCGTAGGTCCCCTCGGTCAGTTCGACGGGATCCCCGACAGCCTCGGCGGAGATCGCCGACATCGGGAACATCCCGACAAGGAGCAAGATACAGATGGTTACGGAAATAATGCGTTTTTTCATAAGCTCGCCTCCTAAGCGATGATTGATTTGATGATAGGCTTGTCATGATTATACAGTTTTTTTACAGTTTTTTCAAGATGATCGCAAAAATTTTTGTCATTTTTTGTTTAAATTAATAAGAATAAGCGAAAGGAATCCATGCGTGCGCCAAAGGTGCGCCGGAGGCGCTCTATCCGCCTTTTTTAAAGTTGAAGTGAACCGCAGATCTCCTGCAACGGCGGGTCAAAAATTCTTCTTTGCGCTGCCTCTTTCAATTCCCCAAAAATATTACCGTTATTCGGAGCGCAGTGCTTTTCTTCATACAAGAGAGCCGCCCGAATGAGCGGGAAGCGACGGCGCTACCTCAACCGCGGGCGTGACGGTCGTGTAGGCTCCCGAAAAAAACGATCGCTGTAAACGCGGCTTATGAATGATCTCAGGCTGTCTGAATTTATACTAAATCCCGAAACGCGGGTTCAACTCCCGCAGGTGTCACCATATCGATCGCCGGGAACAAGGTTTCCCAAGCGAGAAAATGCCCCGAAACGCAAAATGCGATTATCTTTCTTTTGTTGTTTTTGCTTTTCTGAACGAGTTTTATATTGCCGAGGCTGTCAAGGGTTTCCGTAACGGTGTTATGGAAGCCTTCGGGAACCTCCGGGTAGGCCTGCTGCAGTTTTTTTGTATCAAGATCAGTCATTACGATCTCTCCTCTCTGTTTTCTTCATTAATTAGACGATTTGGGAGGGCGATCGGTTCACGGGAATTTTTTAAATTTGTTTTTAAATGCTGTCATATTTACCGACGGTAAAAAAAGTATGATGTTATACTGATCTCAGATAAAAAGCTATATCTTATAATGCCGGAAGCGTCGCAGGCTGAGTGGTTTCAGCTTGGGGCGTTTTTGTTTGGGAAAGAATCATCAAAAAAGGCTACCGCACAGCGAGCCTCAAAGAATGCCGCAAGGCTGACCGCAGGGAAATCCGACGGGAGAGCTTGAAAATATGCCTGTTTTATGATATTATCATGTTATAGGTGGGGATCAAGTATGGAACAACTATTCTTTTCCGAAAATCTGACCGAAAAGCTGGAAAAAATCAAAACCGGCGCTTTGTCCGTTTTGGAAGCTCCGGCGGGCTACGGAAAGACCACTGCCGTGCGCCGTCTTTTCAGCGAGGGCGACGCCTCGGTGCGCTGGTTCACCGCGGTTGAGGGCATGGCGGACAACAGCTTCCGCTGGTTCATTCGGCAAATAGGCGCCGTTGATGAAACTGCCGCCCGCAATCTTGAGGATTTGGGGTATCTTAACCGAAGCAACGCCGAGCAGGCGGCGCGTATTCTTTCAAATCTGAACCCGTCCGAGCCGCTGACGCTGATCTTCGATAATTTCCAGTTTGCTCTGCAAAGCTGGCAGCCGCAGGTATTGAGCGCGTTGGCGAACTGCGGCGCCGCGGGACTGCGCACCGTGTTTATCTCGCAGAATTTCGGCAGACTGCGCGACGTGCTGACCGCGCTCAGAGGCAGCGTTTGCTATATCAGAAGCCGCGATCTGCTGCTGTCGGAGAGCGATATAGGCGCCTATGCCCGTCAGCTCGGCATTTCCGCCTCGCGTGATGAGATCCGAGCGATCTACCGCAAAACCGACGGCTGGACGGCGGCGGTCGCGCTGTATCTCGAAAACTTAAAGGAAGGTATTTCGGAAAACGGCTCGGAGAGCATCGACGAGCTGCTTTCAGCCGCGTATTGGCAGAAGCTTTCGGACGTACAGCGCAGCACTCTGCTTCGCCTGTGCTTATTCAATCAGATCTCCCAAAGCGTGCTCAACGCGCTCGTTCCCGAAGAGCTTTATCCGCGCGACGAGCTGATCCAGCTTTTGCGCCGCGCGCCGCTCATTCTATACCGTGAAACAAAAAGAGCTTATTATCCCCATGAGCTTCTGACCGCTTTTCTGCACCGCCGCCTTTCCGAGACCGACGCGGCGTTTCAAAGAGAAATACTTCGAGCCTCGGCGAAGCTTTACCGCAAAAACGGACAAACCCGCGAGGCGGTAAGCTGTTATCTCCGCGCGGGAGACTGCGAAGCGATCCTCGGCTGCGAGCTGGTCTGCCTTATAACCGAGGAATTTGACGGCGTAAGCTATACAGAGCTTGCCCGCCGCATATTTTCCGAATGTCCCGACGATGTGCAGATAAAATATCCCTGTTCGCTTCTGCGGCTGTGCTACGCGCTTTACGCGGGCTGCGCCTTTGACGAATTTCACGCGCAGATGAAGCGCGTTTACTCGCTTTTAGAGCAGATAAACGATCCTCAGCTCCTCGGAGAATGGCATCTTGTAAACGCTTTCGATCACTTTCCCGACCTCGACGCAATGAAAAACGAATACCTCATGGCGGAAGAGCTGATGAGCGAGCCGTCAAAGATCTTTATCAAAGAGGAGCCCTTCCTTTTCGGCTGCACTTCCATGTGGTATCTTTTCTACTCAAAGCCCGGAACTATGCTTGAAACCGCCGATAAGTTCTCGGAGGCGATGAAGGTCTACAACCGGCTGACTAACGGTCACGGCGCGGGCGCGGCTGAGATATACAGGGGCGAGACGTATTCTGTGCAGGGACGCTTTGAGGACTCGGACATTCAGGCGTATCAGGCGGCGTTTTTGTCGGAGCAATCGGGCAACGCGACGGCGACCTACGGCGCGGCGCTGCTGCTCGGCATCAACGCCATATACCGCTCGGATATGGTCGGGCTTCAAAAGGCGATCGACTACCTTGAAAACAAGGCGCAGGGCTACTCGTTCCTGCGCGACAGGACGCTCGGCACCTATATGGTCGAAACGGTGCGCGGATATCTGCTCGGTCTGATGATGGAAACGGGACGCAGCGCCCTGTGGACGCAGGGCGAGGCTGATTCGCTCGCCGACCTCACCTTCACAAACTTTATGATCAAAACCTGCCGCATCACCGATCTTCTGCTGAAAAAGGAATACAAGCAGGCGATAGCCTCGGTCGAGGCTGCGCTGCAGCTCGACGAACGCCTCATCTCGACCTCGACCAAGAACTTTATGTACTGCGGGTTGGCGCTCGGATATATGGCGATAGGCAGGCTCGTTAAAGCCGCGGAGTTTCTCGATAGATCCCTGACGCTTGCGGGACAGGATAAAAACTACACCTTCCTCGCGTGCTTCCGCAAATACTTTTCGGTGCTGTTCATTATGCCGAACATCGCTTCAAAGCACGCGCAGACCATTCGCGAGATCAAGGCGCTCGACATCCGCTATACCCGCGCGGACGAGAGCCACATCTTCGCCATGCTCGAGGCAGAGCCGGAGCTTTCGGAGGAGCTGACGGCGCGCGAGCGCGAGGTCGCGGAGCTGGCGGCAAAGGGACTGAGAAACGCCGAGATCGCCGAGGCGCTGTCTATCTCGGAGAACACCGTCAAGCACCACCTGAAGATCGCGTTCCAGAAAATGAATATAGACCGCAGGAGCAAGCTGATAGATATGCTTCGCTGACGGCAATTTATAAGACGGACGGAGGATTTTGTCTTTCGCCCGTCATTTTTTTGCAAAAAATCAAAAATAACACTTTCGGGTGATGCGCGGCGCGTCCGGATGATGTATAATATACTTATAAAATGAGAAAGAGTATTTTGGAGGTGCGCTGTGGACGGATTCTTAAAAATTGCAAAGCCGCTGCCCGATTACCGGCTCGAGCTGGTATTTCAAAACGGCAGCACAGCCGTAGTCAATATGAAGCGTCGGGTCAAAACGCTTCGTTTTTCCCGTCTTGCCGACGAAACGGTCTTTGCTTCGGCAAAGGCTGAGGGCGACAAGGTCGTATGGTTTGACGGAATAACCCCCTTCGCCGTCTACTGCTCCGAGCTGCTCGACGCCATGATGATGGATTGAGGCGGCGCTGAAAGGTTGATATTATGGATTTTTATTTGAGTTCTATTATTCTGATCGCACTGCTGATGATCGCCATGACCATTCACGTGTTCAGGTATTCGGGCTTCAACAGGCAGCAGAAAACATGGTATATCGTCACGTTCGTTTCCGTTCTGTTCTGCTCAGGCTCGGAATATGCCGTTCATTGCGGCAGCTACGATCCGGCGTTTGCCCTGCCTTTGACGATACTTACCGTGCTCCAGTTTTCCGTCGCCCCGTGTATGGCTGTCTTTTTCTCGGGCGCGCTGGGTCTGCACAGGCAGTCGAAAACCGCGATCTGGTTCTTTATCCCGAACGCGATCATCGAGATCGTCTGCGCTCCGTTCGGCTTGATCTTCCGCTTTGACGCGGAGGGGTATCACAGGGGAGACCTTTTCGTCGTTTATTCCGCCTTCTATTTCCTCAGTCTGATCTATCTGATGGTCAGTATGTTTGCCGTAGGACGAAATTTCAGACACCGCGACCAATCGACGATCATCATGATCGTTTTGACGCTGATCGCGGGCGTCGTGCCGGTGACTTTTCTGAATATCCATACCGCGTATATCAGCATTGGAATGGCGGCGTGTCTGTGCTACATCTACTATAACGATCTGGTGCAGGAGGAGACGCGCGAGAAGCATATCGCGAGTCAGAAGAAGATCACGGATATGCAGGAGCAAATGATCTCGGGACTTGCCAGCGTCATCGAGAGCCGCGACACCGACACCGGGCTTCACGTTTCGAGAACGAGGGAATACGTAAAGCTCATCGCCGAAGGAGCGATGAAGGAGAGAATGTACCCGGAAGAGATCAACGAAAGCTTCGTCAATCTCATCTACACTCTCGCGCCGATCCACGACGTCGGAAAGATCGTCGTTTCCGATACCATCCTCAAAAAGCCGGGCAAGCTGACGCCGGAGGAATTTGAACAGATCAAGGAGCACGCGCGCTCCGGGGGCGCAATCACTCACAGGATCCTTTCTGGCGTCACCGACGAGAGTTATCTGAAATTCGCGTCGGATATCGCGACGTATCATCACGAAAGATGGGACGGCACCGGTTACCCAGAGGGGCTGCGGGGTGAGAATATCCCGCTCTGCGCGCGGATCATGGCGATAGCGGACGTCTACGACGCTCTGACAAGCGAACGCTGCTACAAAAAAGCGATCCCGCCGAAGGAAGCCGTGAAGATCATCGAGGAAGAATCGGGAACGCATTTCGACCCGAAGCTGGTTGAAATATTCATAAAAAATATAAACTGAACCATATACAAAACGCTGTACCTGTACGCACAGGCGGCTGACGAATATTTTGACTAACAGAGGTGCCGAAATGTATAAAGAAAAATACGAACGCACCGAATTGGATATCATTAAATTTCAAACCGAGGACGTCATTGCTACAAGCAATTTCACCTATGAGGACGACGAAACCCTGTTGGTTTCCAATAGCTGATCACCTGTCTGAATCGAATAGGAGGCTGCCCGTTAATTGAGCAGCCACCTCTTACACCACCGTGCGTACGGTTCCGTACACGGCGGTTCAATAGTTGAGTGCGGTACCTTTTATTCTAATTATCAATAGAAATCAGACCGATAAGAATGTCGGGTTTATATTGAAAAACAGTATAAGATACGCAATAGAAAAACTGCCCGAGAAGATTCGTCAGGCAGTCGCATTGTACTATATAATATCTGCTGAACAATTCAATAACATAAATCATTCTTTAGGGCGCCTCTGATAATTCACCGTTATTCAGAGACGCTCTTTATCTTGATCCGACGCTTTTTTGTTTGTGTCAACAGTCTTTCTATATACAAAATATCGGTCATAAAAATACTCGGATACCAAATTTAATGCCATATTCAGTCCCGTCACGAGAAAATCGTTCCACCCGCAGTTTTCAGCCAGAAAGCTGCCCAGTAAGGTTGAAAGCGGTGTAAATACAATATAGAAACAGGCGACCTTCAACATGGCTAT
>CACYIC010000033.1 GCA_902774325.1 uncultured Ruminococcus sp. | reverse complement strand
TCCGCTTGTCGAAGGATTGCGGAAAGCACCGACATCATCACAGACTTGCAGACGGCAGGGCTGTTGGAGAAGATTTTACATAGAGACAACCTTAACAAGCTGCGCTCGGACGGCAAAGCTATTTCGCGATGCTTCAATATAGCGCCGGGCTCAAAGGTGGATTTCGTTTTGACCGTTACGCAGGGAGCCGGCAAATCGCAGCTGAACGGTATCATCACGCCGGAAGGAAAGCCGGAGGTGATCATCCGCGTCGCCTGTTCAGCAGATAACCTGAAAGGCTTGGCGCTGTCATTAAAAGCGCATATCGAGGCATATTTCGCCGCGCGTTACGCCACCAATGGTTATGCAAGAGCGCCGAAAGAGGTAAGACAGGAACAGAGAGCGTCATAATTCATCGAAGAAAAACTTAAACCAATCAATTTCTTTTACAGCAGCGGATGGAACCAAACGGTTCTGTTCGCTGCTTTTTTTGAAAAAATCCATGAGATTGTTTTAAGAATATATGAAATAAGTGTTGACATAATATATATCATGATATATACTGATTATAGATAAATATCTTGATATATACTTTATCTTGATATATACTTTGATATATACTATGTTTGCAAGGAGAGATGATAATGGAAACTGCAAAAGTATTTGAAAACGGAAGAAGTCAGGCGGTGAGACTGCCAAAAAAATTTAGATTTACTACGGATGAAGTTGTTGTACAGCGTTTAGGATCTTCTTTGGTTTTGACGCCAAAGGATAAGTTATGGGAAAGTTTTCTTAACGGCATAAACAGCTTTACTGAGGATTTTATGTCCGATGGAAGAAGTGAAACGCCGGTTGAGAGGGATACCTTATGAAAATGTTGGATACGAATATCTGTATTTATACGATAAAGCAAAAGCCCCTTGAGGTATTGAACAGATTCAAGCAGGAGATTCCTGATGGACTTTGTATTTCAGCTATCACGCTTGCAGAATTAAAGCACGGAATTGAGAAAAGCGTAAAACCGGAAAGGAACGAGCTTGCTCTTGCGCAGCTTTTGGCGGCGTTGACCGTTATCCCATTTGACGATTTAGCAGCAGTTGAATACGGTAAAATATGCGCTTATCTTCAAAAACAGGGTACACCGATCGGTACAATGGATATGCTGATTGCTGCATCTGCGCTTTCTGTAGGGATGACTCTCGTTACGAACAATACACGGGAATTTGAAAGGATACCTGAACTTTCGTTGGAAAACTGGGTTGAGAACAAATAAAAAGCTTTTGTTTTGGCATCACAGAAATGTGGTGCCTTTTTGACGATTGAAAACCGCTTGATAAAACCATTTGATATCGTTTTATACCTTGACAAATCCATAATAAAGAATTATAATAAATATGTAGTCAAAATATATATTTTCTAATCATTCTGATTAGTTCGGTTTGGCGCCGGTAAAAGTATCGGTCGCGTCCGCCTATGGTGAACGCGGACAGGTAATGACGCGCAGACAAAGTGCTGCGACGTTAGAAATCCGACTTGTTATTTGGATTTGTCGGGTGATGTTCCTCTCACTGAGATGCTTAGAACAGAATGGTTCGGACAGGAGAAGTGCGTCCGAACGACAATTGAATAAGGTCTTTCGCTCAGAATGTACGACATAGGGATGGTTGTATCCTTATGCCTTTTTTGTTCTGAAAAAGCGGGGCTCTGTTTTTATGCCTTCAGTGTATTAACTGAGGGCATTTTTTATAGCAGGATGCAAGCGGTGAGCGCGTCGGTATTCCGAAGAAAAAACTCACCGTCCTTCGCAACGCCTATCCCGACGCTTACGACGCGGTAGTGGAAACAACAGTGACCGATCCGTCGCTGAAGGTCTCAAAGAAAGGGGTGGCTTGATTGAGAGTCCAGGTCGAAAGAGTGCTGTATGACAGCCCCGATACGGGCTTTCATATCTGCAAGGCAACGGTGCTGTAAACAACACATGAGGATATGGTGCCCAAGCAGCTTCACGATTCATTGGACACGCTGGTGATCAAGGGCTTTTTCCCTGTCAATAAGATCGTCAATCTGCTCGTGAAGGGCTCGTGGGAAAAATCCAAATACGGCTACGCGCTGGTGGTCAACGATTTCGAGGTGATCATTCCGCCGACAAAGGACGGCATCGTCGCTTATCTTTCCGCGACCGTGTACGGCATCAAGGAGTCGATGGCAAAGAAGATCGTCAATCAGTTTGGACTGCAAACGCTGGAGGTGTTTGAGAAAACGCCCGAACAGCTCTTGACCGTCAAGGGCATCGGCAGACAGCGGCTGCAGAAGATCATCGACAGCTATAAGGATTCACGGGCGATTCAGGAGCTTGTTTCCTATTTGGCGCCGCTCGGCGTGACCGCCAACAAGTGCGCGAAGATCGCCAAGGCGTTTGGTGGGGAAGCGATGAATGTTTTGCTCAATGAACCCTTCCGCCTGTGTGAGATCGAGGGTTTTGGCTTCCTGATCGTCGATCAGATCGCGCGAAAGACGACGTTCTCGCTGACCGATTCTATGCGTATCAGCGGCGCGATCCGTTATGTGCTGCAAGCGGCGGCAACAGATGGTCACTTGTATTATCGACAATTAGAGTGTATTTGCTATGCGTATCTGCTTTTAAATGACGTTGACTACAAGTCCGCTCATATTGTTAAAGCTGTAAACGAGTTCATCAGTACCAACAATCCGTTATGTCTGCGGCAGTATGTGCCGACTGTCATGGTGCCTATGACACCGGTAATAGAGCAATTCAAGACAATGGCGCTGGGCTATGAATTGAAGGGCGATAACGGTTTTGTGTATCTGCCCTTCTGATATTGCACCAAAGGAGAAACGTGATCTATTATGATTTATATAAGTTTATGCTTTTAACCGGAATCAGAATAGGTGAATTATCTGCTTTAACTTGGGGAGATGTGGATTTTCAAAGAAAAGAGATCAACATTTCAAAATCTATGAAGATCTATTATGTCAATAAAAAGAAGTACCAGGTAATTAAATCGCCGAAAACATTGACAGGATTTAGGACGATTCCGTTTTTTCATGGCGTAGAAGAGTCCTTGCAAAGTTGGGCGAAAATTCAGCTTGAGTTAAAGCGAGCAGCCGGTGATACATGGCAAGTGAATAAAGAGTTTGGCAATCTTGTCTTTACTACAACAAACAGTTGATTTTCTTGATTAAAGTATTGGTTTTGTTATATGTCAATATTTGTTATTGTATCGTGTTATAAGTTAGTTTAATATTTGTGATTTGCGTAAGATTAAAAGTTGCGTACACTTTACAATTTTTAAATTTTGATAAAAGAATTTTTTGCGTAAAAATTGCGTAAATGGATTTAATATGTTATAATAAACCCAGTAAATAAGCCAAAATGCGAGCCACTTCACATTTATGGTAAAATAATATCATCTTCGGCTAATCAGTGCGATAAAACCGTGATCTATTCAGGTTTTATCGCACTTTTTTGTTTTTTATCAGGAAGAATATAAAATCGTAAATTATTGATTTTGCTCAAGCGTTATGATATAATAAAACAAATCAGTCATATTCCGAGATGAACAATGAACCGCTCCCGGTATATCGGTCCCGCGATCAAGCGGAACCGCGATAATAGTCTTGGAACAATCAGTTTGAATTTTAGCGGAGTTTTACGGAGGAGAAAAAAATGAAATATCCTAATGCCTCGGTCGGCATAAGAAGAATATTTATATCCGAGATCATCGCTCTAATTGCGTCGGTAATCACGGTCATTTGTTCCGTTATCTTTATGGCGTGCTATGAGGCTCCCGAGCTTATTGTTGCGGTGGAAATAACGAGCATAGCGATGCTTGCCGCCTTGGCTGTATTTGTCTTTTCCTATATCCTTAATATCATAGGGATCGTCCGCGCGACAAAGGACGAACCCGCGTTCAGGGTATCCATGATCGCGATAATCGCCGCTTTGGTGATAACCGTCCTTGAGTTGTGCTTCTTTGAAGGCAACCAATTAGTCACGTTTATTCTGGAGATCGCGGCGGACGTCACGGAATTCTTTTTGGTGCATTACATAATCCACGGTATCATGCATATTTCCGAGCACCTCGGAAGATCTGATATTTCCAAAAAGGGAAAGAATATTTTCACGGTCATTTATATCGCTATCGGCTTTGAGATAATCGTGCGTATTTTTGAAATGATTTTCGGCAAGGAGGTCGGAGAACAGCTTTCTATGCCGTTTGGGATAGCAGCGGATATATTGAAAGTTGTCGAGTATATTCTCTTCCTGTCGTATATTGGAAAGGCAAATAAACTGTTAAAGGAAAGCTAAATCACTAAGTCGTAAATTGTGTTTTGTTGAACAAACATAGTTTCCATAGGCAAATACAGCGCCCCTCTGTGTTGCGAAGGGGCTTTTTTTCGCTGCGGTCACGCGAGGCTGATCGCCTGCCTCTTTAGAAAAATAACTGCTGATTTCTAACTTTGACTACAAATCGGCATTGAATTTTATATTGATTTTCCGAATTTATTCTTGTATAATTGTTTTTACAAACAAAAAAACATATAAGGAGGATCCTGTATGAAAAAAATCCATAAGCCTGTAAGCGTACTGTTATCGATTGTTATGATATTAAGTATGCTTACCATCGTTCCTTTCGGAGCGGGCGCGGCGGAAAAAACTCCGGACGTTTCGCTTGAGGAGGGCACGTATGTTCAAAATCAGGTCGTCGTGTTGTTCAAGGACAGCGCGATCGACTTCGAAACAAAGCCCAAAAAGGCTGCCTTGGAGCCGATCGGCGCTGATTTCGGTGAAATGATGGAGGCTTCTTCCTCAGCCGGTGAAGCTCTTTCGGCTGCCGACGAGGAGGTAGACATCCTTTCAAAGAGCCTCGGGGATGACTTTGTGCTCGAGGATACGCTTGTATTTGACGAGCCAAAAGACGAAACAGGCAAGGCTGGCGGTGCCGTAGGCGCTTCGGGTCATACGTTCGAGGGACTCACGATCGCTCTGGTGTCGTCCGAAAAGTACAGCACTGCGGAGCTTATCGAAAAGCTCAGCGGCAACAGGAACGTCGCTAAGGTCGAGCCAAACTATATCATTCATCACACCGCGCTCGACGACTATTCGCTCAATGACATATACAACAGCTATCTTTATCACGTCAACTCACCCGCAGCAAAGAATACCGACGGAGAGAGCGTGGACGACCGCGGAACCGATCCCGAAACGGCGTTATCGATAAACGCCGCTTCCGGCTGGAAAAAGCTCACCGGCGACGAGGACGAGATCGTTGTTGCGGTCATCGACAGCGGCGTGCTTGATACTCATGAGGATCTTAAGGATGTTATGTGGGATAATAACTGTACCGAGCTCAAAGGCAAGCACGGCTACAATTTTGCCGACAACAACACCAAATCCTTTCAGGATGAGTCCGGTCACGGCACCCACTGCGCGGGCGTTATCGCGGCGCAGGCTAACAACCTCAAGGGCGTAGCCGGTATCGCTTCGGCGGCAGAAGTAAAAATCATGGCGCTAAAAACGATCTCCGGCATATTCGGAACCTCGACCGCGTACGCTGCCTACGGAGCTTTTGACTACATCCACAAGGCGGTTCAGTACGGCGTCAACGTCGTCGCTGTCAATAATTCATGGGGCGGTAACCTTTACTCCGATATTTACGACGAAGTGATCAATCTTATAGGCGAGGACGGCGTGGTTTCTTACATCGCCTCCGGCAACAGCGGAGAGAACTGCGACCGCGTTATGTTCGATCCCTCCAACACGGACAGCGAGTTCGCTATCAATATCGGCGCGGCGGATATCGCGGGCAAGCCTACCGCTTTTACCAATTACGGCAAAACAAGCGTCGATATTTTCGGGGCAGGCATGAACATTTTATCGACCGTTGCCTACAAGAGCTATTATCCCGATATTTACACCGCGGATAAGTTTAACTACACCACCGAATACTACGGCGAATTCAACGCCGATACAGTTGTTACGGACGGCAGGATCACCCCCTCGAAAGGCTCAAAGGCGGGCGATCTCGTCAAGTCGTTCGGCGAGATCAAATTTGTCAGGCAAAAGCTCGACGAAGAGAACGAAACCGAGCTCACCGATAATGCAAAGCTTGAGCTCTCCGTTGAGCAGGGCAAACATTTTGTTTCCGGCAACCCCTACAGACTGAAGCTCACCGTAAAGGACGCTCAGCCTAACGAGGAATATTTTATTTATTTCCCGTATGAAAAGAACCCTCTGTGCTCGGGCGACAGCAACACCTTATTCTCTTTCTCCGCTGAGTCAGTTTCCTGTCCGACGGGCGCAGAAGCGGCCTTTTACTGCGGAGAAGTAAGCGCGGACGACAGCGGCAGATATGCTCTGACCGGCAGACAGTCAAGCAGTATCCCGGGCGGAGTAAAGCTTTGCTCCACCTCTAAATCCAACGACGGCATTCAGCGTCACTCCACAAATAATGTCGAGGACAGCGCCAAGGCTTACAGCAATAATACCGCCATGCTTCTCAGCGCGGAGCAGGCGGGCGACAAGGAGGTAGGCCTCGGTCTGTACGTCGCGTCGACTTGGTCGGAAGGCAGCCATGACCTCAGTCTGTATCTTGACAGCCTCGCGATAAGCGAGCCCAATGCGGATGTTTCCAAGGAAAGCTCCTACGACGTGATGTCCGGTACCTCGATGGCATGTCCCGCTGTCTGCGGCGGCGGCGCGCTCATCTCCGCGCTCAATCCCCGTCAGGAGGGAGAATCCGGCGCCGATTACGCCAAGCGCATCCGCGCGAAGGTGCTCTCCTGCGTAACTCGGACAGATGAGCTCAGGGAGCTCTGTTCCACAGGCGGCTATCTCGATCTCTCAAAGCTCGACGCGTCCGTCCCGAGTATTTCGGACGCGGTCTGCGATGTTGATAAGGAAACCATAACCCTCATCGGCGAAAACCTTTTCGAGGGCTGCACCGTCACCTACAGGAGCCTTTGCGCTCAGGACTCGCAGGCGACTTCTCTCCCCGAGAATATGAAGGTCGAAAGCTCCGCCGACGGCAAACAGCTTGCGATCCGTAATGCCAAGAGTCTGTTTTCGACTTACACGGAATTTACCGTAACGTCCGCGGACGGAGTCAGCGGCTCAGGTAAGTTCTTCCTTGTCAAGGGTCAACCCAAGCTTACCTCAGTCAGCTCCGAGCTCAAGGATACCAAGACGTATTATGAAATGAACGGCTCCGATTTATCGCGCGTTCAGTATGAGCTCCTTCCGCCTTCTCTGCTGACTGACAGGAACGGCGAAAACCTCTACGGCTATAACGGTAAAACGGGCGAGATATACAAATTCGACGGTAAGCAGTTCGTTACGATCAAGGATTCCGCCCTTTCCGACTCACTTTGCAATTATCTTGTACAGCAGGGTGAATCCCGCTATACGGTTTACAACGGCTATCAAATCTATTTTGTGAATACAGACGTCCCCGCGAACGAAAACGGCGTAGTCTATATTATGGTGCAGATAAATCCGCCGGATGATGATGATTCGGATGAAAGCGGTGAGGATTGGGAGGACGGAGAAGGAAACTTCGACGATCCTGATGATGACGGAGGCTTCAACTACAGAGCGTTAAACGACGAGGATGACAATGAGGACGGCGAAGACGAGCCTGAGCCGGTATATGTGGATGACTCATGGTATCTTTGCTCCTTTGACCTGAACAGCGACGATCCTCACTGGAGCGTCAGCGAGATCGAGGCAATGCCGAGCGATATTGAATATACCGAGTATTCCGAGTCGCTTTCTGTCTGCGTCTGCGGCGGCAAGCTTTATTATTTGAGCAAGTCCATGACTCCCTCCGAGAACGAGTCGAACGCGCTTCTCATGTACAGCCTTGATCTCAAGACAAAGAAATGGAGCGAGGAACCCGGACTTCCGAGCAACACCGTAGGCTTTGATTTCGTTTCTTCCGGCGGAAAGCTATACGCGATGTTCGGCTATCTCCCGGATACCTCTCTTTCCACAGATGAAAGACTGAGCGGTTCGATTTACTGCTTTGACGGTGAAAAGTGGGAGAAAAAGGAAGATAAGAACCTTATAGGCAGAGTTTACAACGATCACGGCAACATCACTTGCCGCGAGGCGGTGACAAGCGTGAAAAACGGCATGGTCTTTGTCGGCGCTTCCGCTGATGGCGGCGGCAACGTGTTCCTCTACAACACCTCGACCGACAGGATAGAGCCGCTTTACTATACAACCTCTGACTCTCTGAGCGATAACTACGGCGAAGGCTCCTCCTGCGTCGCAACCCGCGACGGCATCTACTATATCCGCCACATAAGGGATGATTACAAGAGCGGCTGGGCGCTCAGCCTTCTGCCCGAGAGCAGCGGCGTTTATGAGAGTCCCTTCGTCGGAACGCTTCTCGGCGACGCAAACGGCGACGGCAAGGTGACGATCGACGACGCTACGATGATCCAGAAATACGTCGCTCATTATGAAATGCCCTCAAGCTTTGTTTTGGAAGCTTGCGACACAAACGGCGACGGCAAGGTTTCGATCGACGACGTGACCGATATCCAGCGCTTTATCGCGGGACTTGAGGCTTCCGAGGGTATCGGCGAGCCGATCGCGGAGGACGCTCTCTCGCTCTGGACAAATACCGCTCCTCTCAAATCCGAGCTCACAAAATACATGAAGGCGATCACGGACAAAAACTCCAAGGATTATATCCCCGTTGAGAACCGTATCGCGGTATTCGATATGGACGGCACGCTCTGCTGCGAGACAGACCCAGGCTATTTCGACCACAAGCTGTTTTATCACAGAGTCATGGAGGATCCCGACTACAAGGATAAGGCAAGCGATTATGAAAAAGAGGTCTGCGCCGACATCAAGACATATTTTGATACGGGCGTTTATCCCAAGGGAATGGACGTAAGACACGGCACCGCTGTAGCCACCGCCTTCAAGGGCATGACTCCCGCGCAGTTCGACGCTTATGTTAAGGCTTACAGAGATACCCCGATGAACAGCTACACCAACATGACGAACGGTCAGGCGTTCTACAAGCCCATGCTCCAGGTGGTTGATTTCCTGCAGGCGAATGACTTCAAGGTTTACATCGTCAGCGGCACCGACCGTCTTATTACGAGAGGTCTTGCCGAGGGCATGATAAATATCCCGCTCGCGCAGATGATCGGCTCGGATGAAAGCCTGGTAGCGACAGGTCAGGGCGGCGCCGACGGACTCGACTACACCTTTACTCAGGACGACGAGCTTGTAACCGGCGGCGAATTTATCATCAAGAACCTCAAAATGAACAAGGTCAGCGTTATCGAACAGGAGATAGGCTTGCAGCCTGTGCTCTGCTTTGGCAACAGCTCCGGCGACGCGGCGATGGCGAATTATACCATCACCAATAACAAGTACAGAAGCGGCGCTTTCCTGCTTTGCTGCGACGACCTCGAGCGCGAGAACGGAAACCTCGCGAAGGCTGACTCCATGCGCGCGAGCTGTGAGAAGAACGGCTGGACGGCTGTTTCGATGAAGAACGACTGGACGACCATCTACGGCGACGGCGTTACAAAGAAATGATCCGTTTAAGGCAGGAGATAATTGACACTGTTTTCCTTTTGCCATTATTCTCCGCAAAATAAGCAGAGGGCTGCGAAGATCGAAGTCGACTTCATTCTTCGCAGCCTTTTTGAAAAAAAGTAATCGGTTCGGAAATACCGCGCATTATACTAAACTCAAATAAAAAAAGACAATCTTTGCGGTCTATTTTCCGCAATACTTCGTTGTCGTCTCGTCGTCGCGCGCTGTGCTTGCTGACAACGGTCAAGGGTCCCCGGTTATGGCGCCAGCCTTGCGGCGTCCTTCGCCTCGTCTTGCGAAAAATATCCTCGCAAATCTTTGTCCACTTTTTATCTGAGATTAGTATTACGTCTATGAAGTTTGATTTTATAATGACAAAAACGAAATGATGTTGTATAATGTTCGTATCAAGGGACTGCGGTGCAGCTGAGGCGCTTTACGGCAACGGGAAAGAGTCGGGCTGTATCCTGCGACCGCTGTTCATTAAAAATATAAAGACAGATAATTGTCAGGAGGTAATCAAAATGTTAGAAATCGGCACAAAGGCGCCTGAGTTCACGCTGCCCGACCAAAATGGCGAGCCTCATTCACTTTCCGATTATCGGGGAGAAAAGGTCATCTTATACTTTTATCCGCGTGACAATACCCCGGGCTGTTCTAAGCAGGCGTGCGCGTTTGGCGAGCTTTATCCGCAGTTCCGCGAAAAAGGCGCGGTCGTGCTCGGCGTGAGCAAGGATTCCGTTGCTTCTCATAAGAAGTTTGAGGAGAAATACGGCTTGCCTTTCACGCTTCTCTCCGACGTTGAAAAAGAGGTCATTCGGGCTTACGATGTTTGGAAGGAAAAGAAAAACTACGGCAAGGTAAGCATGGGCGTAGTGCGCACGACTTATTTGATCGATGAAAACGGCGTTATCGTCAAAGCGTTCGACAAGGTCAAGGCGGCTGACAATCCGACGCAAATGCTTGGCGCGCTTGAATAAAAAACATCATCGTTACAGGAAAAAGATCATGCAATCAAGCAGGAATGGTTATGATAAGGGCAGCCCGTTTTGGACTGCCCTTTAAGCGTAATGAATTTTTATGAATGCCGATAGATAGACAACGTCTCAAAAGCGCCTTCTTTTTTTGAAAGCAGCGCTTTTTGTTGTACATTTGTTATACATGGTCTGCTATATTATCTACGAACAATTTTTTTAATTGAGCGGAGGTATTTGCGAAGGGAAGAGAAGAATAAGCTCATACAGTTGATTTTATCGGAAATCAGAATCGGCAGGGAATATTAGCGACGAGTAAGTATAGTAAAGCGGTTTTTGAGATAATCTAACATAAGCAAAGGAGCTGACACTTAACTCTATAGAGATTTGAGTCGGCTCCTTTTGTCGATAAACAATAACCAACTCCGACGTTTTCTTTTGACTGCGAAATCAGCAAGGAAAGTGCTTTTGTAATTTTATTCAATTTTCTGGTGACTTTTCCGGCTTTTTATGATAAAATAATAAAAGATTATGCATGAGAGGTGATTCACAATGAAAAAAATAACGTTTCTGATGTCCGGGATCCTTCTCGGCACACAATTGCTCTCAGCCGGAGCGATTTCGTCGACAGCAGCGGACGCGCGTGAGGATATCGTCATACTCTACACCAATGACGTGCATTGCGGGGTGAATGACGTTATCGGCTACGACGGCCTCGAGCTTTACAAAAGGGAAATGGAAAGCCTGCACGATCATGTGCTTTTGGTTGACGCCGGCGACGCGATCCAGGGCGACACCGTAGGCGGCATGACGCAGGGCGAGGGCATTATCTCGCTGCTCAACGAGCTGGATTACGATGTGGCGACCTTGGGAAACCATGAGTTTGACTACAGCGTGAACCGCCTTTTGGAGCTGGCGCCGAAGCTTAACTGCGGCTACACCTGTTGTAACTTCCTCGACCGGTTCGGTAACGCGGTATTTGAGCCCTACCGGATCCTCAGCGCAGGGGAGAAGAAGATCGCCTTTGTCGGAGCGGTCACGCCGGAGACCTTTACCGGCTCAACGCCCACATATTTCCAAGATGACAAAGGTGAGTACATCTACAGCTTCGCGCAGGGCGAGGGCGCGTTCTACAGCGTGATCCAGCAAAGCGTTGATTCGGCAAGAGCCGAGGGAGCGGACGTCGTCATCCTGCTCGGACATCTCGGTGAGGATGAAGTCGCAAAGGGCTGGTCGGCGCAGGAGGTCGCGGCAAATACCAATCATATCGACGCCGTGATCGACGGTCATTCCCATTCCGTTACCGAAAGTCTGATCGTGAAGAGCAAGGACGGCGAGGACGTGACGATCACCCAGACGGGAACCAAGCTGAACAATATCGGCAAAATGACGATCTCCGGTGATAACCGCATCTCCACGGAGCTGATCTCCGAGGTGCCCGCTCCCACTGCGGATATGAATATTCCGGATAACGAATGGATGTCGGATGAAGCGCGAAACGGAAGGAACATCGACCGCAGGTTGTACGATATGATCTATTCTTTGAAGCAGGAAGTTTCCAATGATCTGGCGGTCAAGGTCGGTCACACCGATTTCGATCTGACCATCAGCGATCCTGAGACCGGAAAAAGAGCGATCCGCAGAGCGGAGACAAATCTCGGCGATCTTTGCGCGGACTTTTACAAGAAAGAGATGAACGCCGATTTATGCATCCTTAACGGCGGCAGCATCCGCGTCACCATTCCCGCCGGAGATATTACCTACGAAACCATTTACGGGGTGTTCCCGTTTTTCAACTATTCCGCTTCGGCAAAGGTAACGGGACAGCAGATCATTGATTTCCTGGAGCTCGGCGCGTCAAACTGTCCCGATGAAAACGGAGCCTTCGCGCAGGTGTCGGGACTCAGCTATGAGATCGACACGAGCGTTCAAAGCTCAGTCAAAAAAAGTGAATTCGGCGTTTTTGAGGGCGTTGAGGGAGCTTACCGCGTGCGGAATGTTCGCCTGTCCGACGGTACGCCGCTCGCGCCCGATAAAAGCTATACGATCGCCGCAACGGACTATCTGCTCTGTAACGGCGGCGATGCCGGGATCTTCAGCAAGAACTGCAGCGAGCTGAAGGTGAGCGAAGAATATTATTACATCTTGTTCGCGAATTATATCAGAGACTTCTTAGACGGTGAGATCCCGGCTGAGTACAGCGATCCCCGCGGGCAGGGAAGGATCACCATTACCGACGGCAGCGCTTCTCCGTCAGTGAAGCCGACGACGGAGCCTGCGACATCCGCGACAGCGGAGACCACAGAACAGCCGACGGAAAGCGGCAGTGTTCCGTCAACCGTTCAACCCGCGACAGGCTCTGCGGCAACTCCCGATTCGGCGTCGAATACAGGAGCCTCAGTCTCAAACAACGGCGCGGTACAGACGGGACAAGCCGTCATAACGTGGATCGTTCTTGCTTCCGTTTTGGCTCTGTGCGCCGCAGCTTATCTGATATCATCAGGTTACAAACAAGAGCCTTAATTATGACAAGCGATCTTCTTGGAGAGGAAGATGAACTCAACGAGAGATCGTCCTGATTATAATAAACAAAACATAAAAAGATTTAGGGAGGACATCCAAATGAAATTGAATAAAATATATCAGGTATCTACTCTGCAGGCGTTAGCGCTGGGATACACGAAACCTGTTGTAACGGTGGAGGAGCTGCTGGAACACGGAGATACAGGGCTCGGCACTTTTGAAAATGTTGACGGCGAGATGATCATTATTGACGGCGTCTGCTATCAAGCTAAGCAAGACGGCAGTATAGTGCGCTCGGAAAACTCTGACGGAGTACCTTTTGCTGTTGCGGGTACTTTAAAAGACGGCAGAAGAATCGAAATTGGAGAAATGAAGGATATTGAAGCCATAAAACTAGCTCTTACAATGATAATAGACGATGATTTTGGCTTGAACAGTATACATGTCGCGCGGATAGACGGATGGTTTGATTCAATACGCGCGCGCGCCGGTGCTCCTTATCGCTCTCAGCACGTTACCTTGAAAACCATTCTTTCAAAAACACAGAAGGATTTTTGCTTTGAAGGATTGTACGGAACGTTGGTATGTGTGTATTTCCCCGATTATATGGACGGCATTAACGCTTCGGGATGGCACATGCACTTTATCTCAAGGGACAAAAAGCTCGGAGGACACGTGTTCGAGGCTGTAATGAGCTCGGGAGAATGTCTGATACAGAAAATAGACAGAATAGATATCCAATTGCCGAGGGACGCGGCGTTCGATACATACGCTCTTAAACAAGCGTCAAATGACGAAATCAAAGAGGTCGAACAGGGCGGCAATTGATTCCGATTTTTTGTGCTATAATCAAAAAGATAAATACTTGCGGAGGAAAACCTTATGGGTGAAAAAACAGCATTATCCGAAAATCGCAAAAAGAAGCCGAAGCTGCTCCTGCCGATTGTGGCGGCGCTGCTTTGCGTTGCGGTTATCGGTTTGGTTGTTTTCGGTGTCTGCAATCGCTTTGCGAATGTTCCCGGCAAGAATAGTACCGACGAGGATAAACCGGTATACCGTCCCGGCGCGAGCTGTTCCGTCTTTATTTACTTTTGCGGGTCAAATCTTGAAAGCAAGCAGGGCATGGCGGGAAAGGATATCGACGAGCTTCTAAAGGCGGATATCCCGGAGAACGTGAACGTTGTGCTCGAGACCGGCGGAGCGAAAAAATGGCATTCCCATAACATCGCGAACGATCGTTTGCAGCGCTATACCGTCAAAAATCATGAGCTGTCGCTAATTGATGAATTGCCTAACCAAAGCATGGGCGATGCGGCGACCTTCAAGTCGTTTTTGGATTGGGGGCTTAAAACCTATCCCGCCGAGCGCGATATGCTGATTATATGGGATCACGGGGGAGACGCGACAAACGGCTTTTGCTTTGATGAAAATTTCGGCTTCAAGGGCTTGAAGCTGTCCGATGCCGACGCTATGTTCGGCAGAGCTGAGGATCGGAAAAAGCTTGATATCGCGATGTTCGATACCTGTTTTATGGGCAGCATTGAAGCCGTCTCCCAAATGAGCGATTATTTTCATTACATGATCGCATCCCAGACGATCATTCCCGGCGGAATATTCGATTACAGTGTGATTGCCAAAAGCTTCGGTGACAATGATGACGAAGCCTGCGGCAGGTTGATCTGCGATTCCTTTATGGAGCAGTGTCGCGTAAAAAAACAGGACGCAAAGGCGTCTATATCGCTTTTTGATCTTTCTCAGACAGACGCGGCGACTAATCAGCTTGACGCGTTCTTTGACCGCGAGATTGATTTTATCCGTAATGATTCCGGGCAGAGCGCAATGGAGAAAAGTGAGCACGGAGCCGCGTGGTTCTACTCCTTTCTTGCCGGATTGAGCTCACCGATAGAGGCAGACAACGAATACAATGTGGTGGACGCTTTGAATTTCACCAGCGGCGTTACGACGGAGCCGGAGGAGATCTCGAAAATAAAGACGGCGCTCGGCGGACTGATCGCTTATCATATCGGCGACGTCTTGACATATCCGTTTCCAAATGATGACCCCGAATACTCAAGGGCGTTATGCACCGGCATTTCGATGTACTATCCCGTGAATTACAAAAAGGACGATCTCAAAGCCTATATCGCAAATTGCCCTGTCAGGCAATACGCGGAGCTTCTGAAACTGCTCTTCCTGCAAATGCCCGAAACACCGATCGAGTTTGCGGATAAGGGAAGCATAAATGATAAGGGCGAGTTTGAGGTCACGCTGACCGAGGAAAGCAGACAAGGCTTGAAAGAAATCGGCTGTAAGCTGTGGGAGTATTACGGGGAAGGGAAGGAGCCTTTCCTCCTCTCAATGGACACTCACGAGGTCAAGAGCGGTGATAAACTGACATTTACCCATGATTTTAACGGCGAATGGTACTTTCTTTGCGGAAACAGACTGACCGGCAGCGGCGTCTTGAAGGAAAAAATCTTTAATTTCACGGCGGATATTCTCTGTAACGGCGAACTGACAAAATACAGGTTTTCTGTGAAGAGAGACGCCGATAACAAACCCATCATTTCAAAGGGGATCGTCGGAGCGGAATACGATGAAAACGGTCTTGTCAACAGAGATTTTACCGAGCTAAAGGCAGGAGATGTCGTCAATACCTTTTCGGAAAGCGGCATGACGGACAGTAATGACTCTGTTTTTACCGTCCCTTCCGACGATATCACGGCGGAGCTTAATATGCTGGAGCCCGGCAGGTACCGCTGTCAGTTTATCGCTATAGACAATAACGATAACTTTGTTCCTTCCGATTATGTGATCTATGAGATCACGGAAAGCGGCGGCGAAAGAAGCGTTAAAGCAACAAAAATCATCAAGGCTTAATCCTGATGATTTCATTCAAATATAGAAAAGAGGAATCATTATGAAAAACTCCATACTTACCAGAATCCTTAGCCTTGCCCTCGCGGCGATAATGGTGACGGGCGTCATGACAGCCTGCGGCAGCGAACCGGGCGGCGATCAGCCGACCTCTGATTCCGCTTCTCCCGATGAGGCGGCCATAACGGAAACGAGCGTAGCGCTGTGCGCGGATGTGGATTATATTTCTGTTCCCGACGATAAATCCGAGCTCGCGCAGGAGTTGAAGCTCACCGTGGACGGCACCGAGATCAGCGGCAGCTTGACCGCGGATGACATCACCCTAAAGGACGCCTTTGAGGGAATGAAGGTGTCAAAGCTCTCAAACGATAATAACAGCATCACTCTGACAGTCAGCGGCTCGCCTGTGATCGCTGACGACAGCGCGGCGACCGGCTGCTACGGAACAATGGAATTCAGCGGCAAGCCCTTCGGCTCGGAGGATGCGATCACCAAGCGCGTCATGCTCGCGAGTCTCGGTTCGGAAGAAGCGCCCGAGGGCGGATATTTCTATCCTTTCTTTGAATCGGCATTGGAAAATGACGGCTTCTATGAGCTGACCGTCACGCTGCAGCCGCGGTGCGCGGTGTTCTCCGAGAATTTCGGAAAGAACAGCATCACCCTCGGCAACGATTTTGAGGGAGCGGATATTTTAAGTTTGGAAAAAGATCCCGACAATGAAAATTATCGCAACCTTGTATTAAAGGTCGCCAAGCAGCCGGAGGATGAAAACGGCTATTTCTACATCGGCAGCATCACGCTTGAAAAGGACAGCCTGACCGATAAAAACGGCAAGACCAACCCAGAGGCTGTGACTATGTCCCGCTCCTATTCGGTGGAGTCGATGGGCAAGGCTCTGGATGCTTCCGACGTCAAGGTCATCAAGGGGATCGTAGGCGGCTTCGGCAACACCACCTTCGGCACTATTTTCGGCGTTGTTAAGGGCATCGGCAGCGCAGCTTCCTTTGGCTATCAGGTATTGGGCTGGTTCGGCGTTGTCCCCACCGAGAGCTCGCGCCATCAGGATGAAATGGATAAGCTCAATGAGATCCAGCAGCAGCTCAGGGAATTGAACAGCCGTTTGGATGAGATCGACAGCACTCTTGAGCGTCAGACCGATATGCTCTACGCGATAGAGCGCGATCAAAAGGAAACTGCGCTTGCGAATTTTGATACGTCCTTCAGCGCGATGATTTCCTGTATTTCCGATATCGAATACGCGCTGAACAAGAAAAACGCCAAGAAGATCAACACCCTGCTCAAATCCTTTGACGGAGTCGAGGTCAACAGCAAAGAGGAAGCGCTGGACGCGCTGAATAAGATGGCGGTCAAGATCAGCAAGCTTCCCGCGAGCAATATCGACACGATCGCCGATAAGGTCAAGCTGCTCGAATCCAGCTACCGCGAGGTGGCGACAGCCATGCAGAACAAGCCGTCCAATCCCATCAACCGCTTTTTGCAGCTTTGCGCGATCAACGATAACTTTACCACCACCTCTCTGATCGAAAAGCAGCTCTATTCGCTCGATATCGAGGTACATCTCAGGAAAGCGCTCGGACTTCTGAGCTTCTTCAAGGGCTATGACGCCAACGACGCTAACATCAAGCTTGCCGATTCGGTGTATTACCCTGATTTTGAGTCTGTTACTACCGATAAAAACGGCAACCCCTACTGCTATCTGTCAGGCTCCTATGTCTATATGACGGGCGAGGTCACAAGCTTTATCTACAACCCGATGAAAAACAATCGGCTTTCTCAATACATTTTCCTGGGCAAGACGGACGCGGAGCGCTTCGCTGCGAGGATGCACGGCAGGACCTTAAAGGAAGAGATGATGTTCGCGGGCTTTTCAGAGGAGAAGATGAACGAAACGACTAAGCTGGATCCTCTGGTGAATCCGAATAAATCCGGAACGGAAAACCGCAAGGTCGGCGGCTTAGGCTTCTACTATGAAAAAATGGGCGCTGACAAATTCAATAAAACGGACGAATATTATCGTATCCCCAATACTCTGACCAAAAAGGCAGGCTATCCTTCGTCGAATAATTTCCAATCGGTACCCTCCTACTCAAAGGACGGCGGCGCGTTCGCTGTCATCAGCCTGCCGATGCTCTGGGACGACACGAAGCTGAACGGAGGGCTCGGCACCGAGGGTGTTTTCCTCAGTAAGCACGATTGGGAGGCAGGCGGACAGGGTTGGTACGTCTGCTATCCGACGCTGACGCTCGCAAAAGCGTCCTGACAATGCCGACTGAGGCTTTTGGAGGGATAATATGAACAGGATCAAAAGGTTCATCAGCATACTGCTTTCGTCTGCGATGACGCTTGGCGTCATCGCTGCGGCTCCCTTTTCCGTGAGCGCAGAGGGAAACGAGCACACGCATACTCATGACGGCGTCAGCTTTACCGAATGGACGGCTTCCGACAGTCTCCCTCCCCAAGAGGGAAGCTACTGCCTGATGACAGACGTCACCTTGAACGAACAGTGGACCGTTCCGAGCGGCGAAACAAACCTGTGTCTGAACGGACATATTGTCAAGCAGACCGGCACAGGGGAGAGAGTCGTTTTTATCGGCACAGGAAGAACGCTCAGTCTGTATGACTGCGGCGAAGGCGGCAAGATCACGGGCGGCAGCTCGGATGACGGCGAGGGCTCTGGAATTTTTGTTGACAAAATGGCGAGTCTCAACATATACGGCGGCAGCATTACGGGAAACAACAGTCCTCTTGACGAGCAAACCAGCGCGGCTGTTTATATATCGCAGCAGGCAACCGTCACAATGAACGGCGGCAGCATTTCCGATAATTACTTCGGCTATATGGGCGGCGGAGTTTTTGTCGGAAACGGCGCTTACTTTTCCATGAACGGCGGCAGGATCAGCGATAATCAAAATACCTATACCGGCGATTTCGGCGGTGGAGTATATGTTTTTGAAAACGGCACTTTCATCATGAACGACGGTGAGATCAGCGGCAACGCTGCTGACAACGGCGGCGGTGTTTACCTCGACGACAATGCGGTGTTTATCATGAACGGCGGCAGCATTATCGACAACGAAGCCGATACCGTCGGCGGCGGTGTGTACGCCTCCGATGATTCCGAGATCAGCATCTCGGGCGACGTATCTGTTACAAATAACACCGTGCAATCGGATCCCTCAAACATTTGGCTCGCCGATACTTTGGGGCTCTATACAATTTTTATCACGGGGGAGTTGGGCGCTGACGCTTCTATAGGTGTCTCCTCCGCTGTTGAGGATCCCTCCGCCAATCCTGTTGTCTTTACCGACGGTTTAAGCGGCAATGGCGGCGCGGGCAATTTCACAAGCGATAATAACTTATATGATGTTTTGCTCAATGATGAAGGCGAGGCGGCGCTCGGCGAGGAGGTTACCATCTCCTTTGAAAAGGGTGACAGCGAGGCTCAGGGCAGCATGGATCCGGTCGAGTGGATCAAGGGAACGTCCTACCGCCTGCCGCAGTGCGGCTTTACTCCGGGCACCGACAAGGTTTTCGCGGGATGGAAAGCTGAAGACAGCGACAGGATCTATCAGCCGAACGACAGCTATTCCGTCACCGGAGACGTCACCTTCACCGCTGTCTATAACAAATTATCAGCATGGAGCTATCTGCAAACGCAGATCGATACCTTGCCTGACGGAGTTATCATAATGTTCCAGAGGAATTATACCGCCGGAGAGAATGATACTGCGCTCGTTATTCCGGAGGGCAAATCCATTGTTATCGACCTCAATGACCACACGATCGACCGTAATCTGAGCAGCGCGGCGGAAAACGGCAACGTTATCACCAACAACGGCACGCTGACGATCCAAGACTCCGGCTTTACGCACAGCGGCACGATCACAGGCGGATTTAATACCGTCGCGGGCGGCGGTATCGTAAACAACGGAAGTCTGACCGTCAAAGGCGGTACCATCACGGGAAATCAGGTAGACGGCTATTACGGCGGCGGCGCGATTGTCACCTATCAAAAATACTTCGCCGTATCGGGCTTGGTGAATATCACCGGTAACAAAAGCGCCCGAACCGACACAGAAAACAATGTTTTTCTGAATGATTTCAGTAATTCTATGGAGGACAGGATCAATATCGTCGGCTATTTGAATGACGACTCGCGCATAGGCGTCACCTCAAACTATCCTCAGGGAGGACAGTTTATCACCAGAGGGCTGAGCGATAAAGCCGTTGCGGAAAACTTTGTCAGCGACAACGCGGATTACGGCGTGATCGTCAGAAACGGCGAGGCTAAGCTTTCCAAGTATTATACCGTTTCCTTTGAAGCAAGCGGCGGCTCGGGCGATATGGCTGATATCCGTTCAGCCGAACCCGATTATGTATTGCCGACCTGCGATTTTACCGCTCCGGATGGCTTCAAATTCAAATGCTGGAGCATAAACGGTACTGAGTATGCCGCCGGAGCCTCCGTGAATAACAGCCTGTTAAACGATATTACCGCCGTGGCGGTTTGGGAACGCAAGCTCTTTGCCGGCCACAGTCTTTCGCTCAACGGCAGTATCGGCGTGAACTTCTATCTGAATATTACAGCGGAGCAGGCGGCAAAAACATCTGTCAGCTTCTCCTGGCTTGACAAAACATTTACAGATGATACGCCTGAACTTGATCCGTGCGGTTCCGGTTATTACATGGTTTCCTGTCCGATCGCAGCAGCGGAAATGACTTGCGGCATTACGGCTGTTGCAACGATAGACAAGGTCGTTCAGGATGAAACGAGCACCTATTCCGCTGTGACCTACGCGAATAAGATTATGACCGATCAAAGCTTTAGGGCAAAATATATCGAAAAGAACTCCGTAACAAAGTACGATCAGCTTGTCACGCTCGTTCAAGCCATGCTCGACTACGGCTCAAAGGCGCAGGTTCGCTTTGACCGCAATATCGAGAACCTCGCCAACGGCGGTACAGATTATTTCACCGGAGAAGTGACGCTTACAAGCGGCGCGAGCGATATGGAAGAAAATCTCCTCTCCTGCGGCTTGGAATATGTCGGCACCTCTGTTATTTATCTTTCTCAGACAACGCTGAGGCACTATTACAGGATCGTCGAACCGAATAAGTTCACCAATGAGATCAAGAACGGTATAACCCTTAATGGAGAATCAGTGAATTACGGTGAGAAAAACGGAATGATCTATTTTGACAAGAAGGATATAGCCGCTTCGCAGATGGACACGGAATATATGCTGAAAATCAACGGACACGAATATCATTATTCGGCGCTCGATTATTCCGCGATGGAATACAGCTCGGATGATAAGCCCTATAGCGAGAGCATCACAAAGCAGCTCGCGGCTTCGGTTTACCGTTACAATCAGGCTGCCAATGTTTTCTTCGGGGATTGATGGAGGCTATGATGATTAAAGAAAAATATGAAAGTACCGAATTGGACATTCTCCGATTCAAAACGGAAGACGTCATTACAACCTCCGGCTTAGACGAATACGAGGATAATATTCTAAAGTAAAAAAAGCTTTTCGGCTGCCGCCTCTGATATTGAAACCGATCACGGAAAATGTTGTGCTTCACGGCTTCAAAAGTCCCCCGAGGCGAGCTTTTCGTAATAATCAGTTCCGAAGAAACAGACGAAAGCTATAAGATCAGTGCGATATTATAATTTCAAAAATGCTGTACTTAACGCCAATGGTTGAGTACGGCATTTTGTTTGTTCTCTCTGCTGTTTCGATAATAGCTTTTCCCGTTCGGTAAAGGTAAAGCGAAAAAAATCGCGAGCTTTATTATTATAACAAATATGTACAATTATATTGATTTTCAATCAAAAAAACAGTATAATAAAAACTAAGATAGTTAAAAAGGGGGATATTATGCAAAACTTTATAGAACGCTTCCTCAGCATAGCGGCGGCGCATCCCGACAAGACCGCGCTGGTGTGCATGGAAGAAAAAATGACCTACGCGCAGCTCGAAAGGCTCAGCGCGAAAATCGCCTCGCGTCTGCTCCGCAGGGGAGCCGAAAGAGAAAAGGTGTACCCGATCGTTCTTGAGCGCGGCTTTTTATATATAGCCTCGATTATCGGTATCCTGCGATCCGGCGCGGCTTATTCTCCGCTTTCCACCGAGTACCCGAAGGACAGGGTGGACTTTATCATCAGGGACAGCGGAGCCGATTTCGCGGTTGATGAAGAGTTCCTCAAGAATATCGGGAGCGAAAGGATACTCTCCGAGTTTCCCGAAATACGTATGGAGGACGCCGCTATCGCGATCTACACCTCCGGCTCGACCGGAAATCCCAAAGGCATCCTGCACGATCATTGGTCGTACACAAACGCGATCATAAGGCAGCTTGAGATCGGCGCGGGCTTTGACGACGTTGAGCTCAGCGTCACGCCCTTCAATTTCGCTATCTCCGCTCACGATATCCTTACCTCGCTTTGGGCGGGCGCGGAGATACATATCCTTACCGAAGCCCAGCGCAAGGATATCCTTTTTATAGATGAATATATAGACCGCCATAACATCACCGCGGCGGTCATCAGTCCGCAGCTTTTAAAGCAGCTCCCCGTCAGAGAAAGCAGCCTCAGGCTCATCAACAGCGGCGGCGAGCGCATCAGCGGCATTTACAGCCCGTACGCTCATATCAAAAACGCCTACGGCTTGAGCGAGGTGCTCAGCATCGCCATGACCTTCGAGCTCGATAAGGCTTATGACAACACGCCGATCGGCAGACCGCTTTCAGGCTTCAAGGCGTATTTGCTCGATGAAAACGGAAAACAGGTTTCGGACGGCGAGGAGGGAGAGCTCTGCATTGCAGGAACGATGGCGAGGGGATATATCAATCTCCCGGAGCTGACCGCAGAGGTTTTCACCGAGAATCCCTACTCTGTAGATGAATCGGACAGGCGATTGCTGCATACCAAGGATATCTGTAAAAAGCTGCCCGACGGCAGTATCGTTTATGTTAACCGCAAGGACTGGATGGTAAAGGTCAACGGTCAGCGAGTCGAGATGGGAGAGGTTGAGGTTCAGCTCGGCAAGATCAAGGGGATCGTGACCGCCGTTGTCAAGGCGTTCACCGACGATAACGGGCAGACTTATATCTGCGGCTATTATACCTCGGACAGAGAGCTCAGCGACGCTCAGATCCGCTGGACGCTCTCAAAGAAATTCCCGCCGTATATGATTCCTCGTTTTCTGGTTAAGATAGATGAGTTCCCGCTCACACCGAACGGCAAGCTCGACCGCAAGGCTCTCAGGGAGCCGAGCGCCTCCGACTTCCAGGCAGAGTACGCCGCTCCCGAAACCGAGGCGGAAAGGCAGGTGTGCGCGGCGTTTGAAAAGCTGCTTAGGGTCGAGAGGGTAGGCGTGAACGACGACTTCTTCTCGCTCGGCGGCGACTCGATCAAGGCGGTCATGCTCCAGGAGGAGCTTTCGGACTTTTGCCTTTCTTCCGCTCAGATATTCTCGCTTAGGACACCAAAGGCTATCGCCGCGGGCTCGGGCGACGGCGAAACAGTTTCCTTTGAGTATGAGGAAAAGTCCGCTTATCCCATGACCGACGCTCAGCTCGGTATCTATCTCGCGAATATCCAGCAGCCGCAGAGCCTTGAATACAATAACCCCGCCTCGATGTTCTTCCCGAGGGATATGGGCGTTGATCCCGAAAAGCTCGCTCGGGCAGTCAGGGAGACCGCGAAGCTGTATCCATTTATGAGGGTTTGCGCGAGGGTGATCGACGGTACGCCCTGCGTTGTTCCCGTCAGGGATATGAAGATCGTCGTCGATATGGAAACCACCGACGAAACCGACGCGGATAAGCTGTGCGCGGACTTTGTCAAGCCGTTTGACTTTGAGAACGGGCCGCTGTTCCGCTTCAAGATATTTGTCACTCCCGAGGGACTTTACTTCTTCAACGATGTCCATCACCTGATTACCGACGGAACCTCGACCTCGGTGTTCATCCGTAACCTGGCTAAAATCTATATGGGAGAGGCTCCCGAGCGCGAGGACGTCAGCGGCTTTATGCTAAGCTCTTACGAGCAAAAGCTGAAGCAGAGCCGTCGTTACAACGAGTGCATGGAATTCTATGACAAAATGCTCGCCGGTGTCGAGACCGATTCAAATATTATTCCCGATCAAATCGACGACCCGCCGCAGATCACGGGCGCGCACAAAGCCTTCGCTCTGAGGGATTATTTGAGCGTTCCCCTCGTCGCCGAAGTCTGCAAAAAGCTCGGGATCACCGAAAACTCGCTTTTCCTCGGCGCCTTTGCCTACGCACTTGCCAAGCAGGGAGGTCAGGAGCAGTCGCTTTTCTGCACCGTTGAGAACGGCAGGCATATTCCGGAGCTGAGAAACACTTACGGAATGTTGGTCCATACGCTTCCTGTCTGCGTTAATATTGATGAAAACGCTCAGACCGCCTCCTATCTTTCGGACGTTCAGGAGCTGCTTTTCGACAGCTTGAGCCATGACCTCGTTTCCATAGTTCAGCTTGCTAATTCTTACGAGGTCAATTCCGATATAATCTTTGTTTATCAGGGCGAAATGCTCAACGGCGTTGAGTTCAACGGCAGCTTTGTGCCGTATCGTATCCATAAATCCGGCGACGCCATGTCAAAGCTTTCGCTGGACGTGCTCAAAAGAGAGGACGATTATACGCTTTCCTTTGAGTACCGCGCCGATCTTTATCTTGAGGAAACGATTGACAACTTTGCCAATCTTTATATAAATATCGTCAAGGGTCTGCTTGAATGTCAAAAGCTTTCGGAGCTTACCTTCTGTACCGAGAGGGAAAAGGAGTTTTACCGCGCCGCGAACGACAACCGACTTGAATTTGATCGTTCGCTCACCATGGTTGAGCTTTTCCGCAGACAGGCAAGGCTACACCCCGACAATATCGCCGTAAGCTTTAAGGATAAGAGCCTCACATATTCGCAGCTCGATCATTATTCCGAAAATCTCGCGAAGCTCCTCGCCGCAAACGGCGTGACCCGCGAGGTGCCGGTAGGAATCATGGTCAAGCGCAGCGAGCTGTTCCCGGTCTGCACCCTCGCGGTGCTCAAGGCGGGCGGCGGATGCCAGCCGCTCGACAGCAATTATCCGCCCGACAGGCTGATGTATATGCTGGAGGATTCCAAGGCTCCGGTCGTCATAGCCGACGACGAGCTCGCCCCGATCATCGAGGGCTACGGCGGGATCATCCTCTCGGCAAATAAGATATACGAGCTGCCCGAGAACACAGAAGCGGAGCTTACACCGCCTCTTGCTGATTCGCTGTTCGCTCTGATCTACACCTCCGGCTCCACAGGAAAGCCAAAGGGCTGTATGCTTGAGCACCGCAATCTTGTGAATTTCTGCCTTGCCTTCTGCGGAAAATTCGGCGTCACCGAAAACGACCGCTTCTCCGCCTATGGAGCCTTCGGGTTTGACGCCTCGATGCAGGATCTTTATCCCGCGCTGACCGCCGGAGCTTCTGTTTATATCGTTCCCGAGGAAACCAGACTCGATTTGGTAGGGCTTCACGAGTTCGTCATCGGCAATAAGATCACCATGATGGACTGCACCACCCAGCTCGGCAGGCAGTATATCACGGCGTATCCGGAAAGCCCCTATATGAGGACGTTCACTGTCGGCGGCGAAAAGCTGGTGCCCTGCGCTCCGCCCCGTTTTGATTTTGTCAACACCTACGGACCCACGGAATGTACCATCTATGTTACCGATTATCTTATAGACAAGGAATACGCCTCTGTTCCGATCGGAAAATCCTTCGGCAACTGCGATATTTATATCGTCGACAAGCAGAACCGTCTGCTGCCCGCGGGCGCGGTTGGTGAGCTCGTGATCTCGGGATATCCCGTTACGCGCGGATATCTGAATCGTCCCGACCTTACAGAGGAAAAGTTCATCCCCAATCCGTTCTTTGACTTCGAGGGCTATGAGAGAATGTATCTCACAGGCGACGTGTGCCGCTATCTCCCCGACGGCAACGTGCAGTTCGTCGGCAGACGCGACGAGCAGGTAAAGATCCGCGGCTTCCGCATTGAGCTGACCGAGATCGAGCGCCGTATCCGCGAGTTTGAGCAGGTGAAGGACGCCGCTGTTATCGCCAAGGATCTCCCGAGCGGGGGAAAGGCGGTGATCGCTTATGTCGTAGCGGATTCCCCGATAGATGTTCCGACTCTGAACAGCTTTATCTCCGAGGAGCTGCCCAAATATATGGTTCCCTCGGTCATCATACAGATCGAGAAGATCCCGATCAATCCTAACGGTAAGGTCGACAAGCGCAAGCTGCCCGAGCCCTCGGTGCAGAGCAATGACGAGGCTCAGGGCGCAAGAGCGCTCAATAAGCTGGAGGAACGTCTCTGCGCCATGGTCAGCGAGATCACGGGCTTTGAGAGCAATAACGTGACCGACAGCCTTGTGTCGCTCGGACTCACCTCGCTGACGACTATCATGTTTTCCGCGAAGCTATTTGAGAGCTTTGGACTTAAAACCGGAGCGGCGGAGCTGATGGATGAAGAATGCTCTCTGCTCACGGTAGAAAACCTTATTATTGAAAATCTTCTCAGCGGCAGATCGGCGGACTCCGATAAAAGAGTTGAAGCCGAGACAGAAAGGGTCCCGCTCTGCGCCGAACAGC
Source organism: uncultured Ruminococcus sp. (assembly GCA_902774325.1). Classification (GTDB taxonomy): domain Bacteria; phylum Bacillota; class Clostridia; order Oscillospirales; family Acutalibacteraceae; genus Ruminococcoides. Next base: position 5,943 of record CACYIC010000033.1, on the reverse strand, counting down.
TCGGAGTTTACTACGACAGCATGAAGCGTCCGGACGCGCTGGTTTACAATATCCCGATGAAGTACACGCTCTCGAAGCGCACGGATGTCGACAAACTGAAAAGGTCGCTTGAGCTGCTCATTGCCGCGAATCCCGTGCTCACCTCGGTCGTTGTGCTCGACGGCAAAGACATTGTTCAAAAGCAGCCGGACAGCCTTGAATATGATATTCCCGTGCTCACGATGAATTCCGCCGCAGTTGCCGCCGAGGAAGCGGAGTTTGTAAAGCCCTTCAATCTCTCTCGCGGTCCGCTTTTCCGCTGCGAGATCATAAGCACCGAGAAAAACATCGTGCTGCTTTTTGACGCCCACCATATCATTTTCGACGGGCTGTCGCTTTCCGCGTTCATCAGAAGGCTCGCCGATATTTACACCAACGACTCCAGACCCGAGACCGATACATCCTATTACGTCTATATCGCCGAGGAGGCTGAGCTTGAGCGCAGTGAGCAGGGCGAAAAGGCGCTCGGCTATTACCGCGAGCTGTTCGCAGATTACGAGAACGCCTCGGATATTTCAGCCGATCTGAACGGCAGCGCCGAGGAGGGCGAGCTGAGGGAGGCTGTCACATATATCGACAGAGCCGATGCCGACGCTTTCTGCCGCGATAATTCGCTTACTCCCGCCGCGCTTTTCCTTGCCGCGACTGAGTACGCGGTCAGCCGCTGCACCGCCGACCGTCATGTCTATATCTCGATGATCTCCGGCGGCAGAGAGGATATCCGCTTCATGGATTCGCTCGGAATGTTTGTCAAGAGCCTGCCGCTGCACGCCTGCATCGACCGGGAAAGGACAGCGCTCGAGTTTGTTTCCGACGCAGCCGCCTCCATCCGCGCGGCTCAGAAAAACAGCGCCTATCCGTTCATCAAGCTGTTTGAAAAATATGGCTTTGCCTCAAAGATCAACTACGCCTGCCAGCTCGGCGTCGATGAGACCGCCGTGCTCGAGGGCGCCGAGATCGTCGAAAGCGTCATCACCAATCCGCTGCCAAAGTTCAATCTCTCGATCCACATCGAGGACGGCGCTGAGGGAAAGATCGCGGTCAACGTTCAGTACAATTCCGCTCTTTACAGCGAAAAGCTCGCAGGGCTGATCTCAGCCTCGATCGCTCAGAGCGCCGAGTCGATCATCGCGGACGGCTCTCAAAAGCTCTGCAAAATAAGTATGCTCACGGATGACGACAAAAAGAAGCTTGAAGCCTTCTCCGGCGTTCAGAGCCGCGAGATCGAAACAAAGCTGTATCACAAGCTGTTTGAGGCGCGCGCTGCCGAAAATCCCGACAAGACCGCGCTTATCGCCTGCGACAGAGCCTACACCTACGACGAGCTCAATAAAGAATGCAACCGCGTTGCCAATGCCCTGATCGAAAAGGGCGTCGGCAGGGGAGACAGGATCGCCTTCCTTCTTCCTCGCACGAGCCGCCAGATCATCGCGATCTATTCAATTCTCAAAACAGGCGCGGCTTATATCCCCTGCGATCCCGAATACCCCGACGAAAGGATCAAATACATCCTCGAAAACAGCGGGGCGAAATATATCGTTACCGACAGACCGCGCGGCTTTGACAACGAGCTTGATATCGAGTCGCTTATCCAAAACGGAAACGCCTCCGACCCGGCGGTAGACGTTAAGCCGGGCGACACCGCTTATCTCATCTATACCTCCGGCTCGACCGGCAGACCTAAGGGCGTCATCATAAAGCATGAGGGAATCGCGAACTACCTCACTCCTTATCCCGAGAATACCCATATTTACGCGCTGAAAAACGAGGGCGGCGTTTATGTCTCGGTGACCACCGTTTCGTTCGATATGTCGCTCAAGGAGACCGCCGCCTCGCTCTGCAACGGCTTGACGCTCGTGCTTGCCGACGAGGACGAAACGAAGGATCCCCTCAAGCTCTGCGCGCTGTTCAGGCGCACCGGAGGCGACGTGATAAACGCGACGCCCTCCAGGATCGAGCAGTATATGATGCTCGACGCTTTCAAGGCAGTTCTCGCGGATTGCAGGATCATCATGTGCGGCGGCGAGAAATACTCTCCAAAGCTGCTTGAAAACCTCAAAATAATCACCCGAGCGAGGATATTCAATACCTACGGCCCCACCGAGATCACCGTTTCCTGCAACGCCAAGGAGCTGACCGACTCCGATACGGTATGCGTCGGCAGACCATTGCTCAACGTTACCGAGTATATCGTTGACGCCGACGGCAATCCGCTTCCCGCGGGCATTGTCGGCGAGCTGTATGTCGGCGGAGCTGGAGTAGCGGAGGGTTATCTCAACAATCCCGAGCTCACCGAAAAAAGCTTTACGGACTACAACGGCGGGCGAGTTTATAAAACGGGAGATTACGCGCGCTGGACGGAGAACGGCGACGTGGTGATCCTCGGAAGATGCGACAATCAGGTCAAGCTCAGAGGTCTGAGGATCGAGCTCGGCGAGGTCGAGCGCGCGATACTCTCCTGCGACGGAGTCAATCAGGCTGTCGTGCTCATCCGTCCCATCAACGGCGTCGACAACCTTTGCGCGTGGTACAGCGCAGCTCCTTCGGTCACCGAGGAGCTGGTTCGGGAGCATATTTCAAAGCGCCTGACAGCCTACATGATCCCCGCCGCCATCATTCGTCTGGATGAAATGCCGCAGACGCCGAACGGAAAAACGGACGTCAGGGCTTTGCCTCAGCCGAGGATCAGCTTTGAGGCGGCTTATACTGAGCCTGTCACCAGAGAGGAAAAAATCCTCTGCGAGATCTTCAAAAACGTACTTTCTCTTGAAAAGGTCAGCGCCGACAGCAGCTTCTTTGACCTCGGCGGAACCTCGCTGACGGTCACAAGCGTGCTTGTCGAAGCGAACGAGCAGGGGTTAGAGGTCTCATACGGCGATATCTTCGCGCTCAAGACCCCGAAGGCTATCGCCGCTAAATGCTCGGACAAGTCAGAGTTTTCCGACGGTCTAGCCGATTACGACTATTCGGTATTTGACGATATCCTCACCGCTAACAATCTTGATTCTCTGAAAGAAAATAAAAACCGCGTCGGCAATCTTCTCCTCACCGGCGCTACGGGCTTCCTCGGAGTCCACATCCTCAAGTTCTTCCTTGATAACTACAGCGGTCACGTCTATTGCCTGCTGCGCTCGTCAAAGCGCCTCAGCGCCGAGCAGCGCCTCAGAGGTCAGCTCTATTACTACTTTGAGGATGATTTTGAGGGCTGCTTTGAAAACCGCGTCACCGTCGTAGAGGGCAGCGTGACCGATACAAAATGGTTCTGTCAGCTCAAGGATGCGCGTATTGACACCGTTATCAACTGCGCCGCGCTGGTAAAGCATTTTTCCGAGACAAACGACATCGAGATGGTTAATGCCGAGGGCGTTAAAAACCTGATCGCTTTTTGCAAGGAGCATAAGAGCATGATCGTTCAGGTCTCAACGGGAAGCGTAGCGGGCGACAGGGTCAACGGCTATCCGTCCGCCGACGTCAGGCTCACAGAGCAGAAGCTCTACTTCGGACAGGTGATCGACAATCAGTACGTTCACAGCAAGTTCCTCGCGGAGCGCTATGTTCTCGAGGCAGTCAGGGACGGCTTGAGAGGTAAGATCATGCGCGTGGGCAACCTCTCGGCGCGCGACAGCGACGGCGAGTTCCAGATCAATTTTGTTACCAACGGATTCATGGGCAGACTCAGAGCTTATCTTGTCATCGGCGCTTATCCCTACAGTATGATGAATTACCCGGTAGAGATGGCTCCGATCGACGAAACCGCCGAGGCGATCGTCAGACTTTGCTCGACCTCCGACAAGTGCTGCGTATTCCATCCCTTCAACAACCATTTTGTGCCCTTGGGCGACATCATTCTTCAAATGCGTGACATGGGAATGAATATAAAGCTCGTTGAGGATGACGAGTTTTTGGAGATGCTCGCAAAAGCTCAGAGCGACCCTGTAAAGGCTAAGAAGCTTACGACCCTGCTCGCTTATGACAACAAGGACAGCTCTAAGACTGTGGAGATGATCTCCACCGATAATGAATATACCACCCAGGCGCTTTACAGACTCGGCTTCAGCTGGTCGATGACCTCGCGCGATTATATGAGCAGCTTTATTACCGCGCTCGACGGCTTGGGCTTCTTTGAATCGGAGGAGGATGAATAATGGCGCTGCATCGAAACTCTGCTTTGCTCGGCAGAAAGTTTAATGAATACCTTTTCCCGACGATCATCAGCTCCATGTCGATTCTTCTCGCCTCATTTGTAGACGGGATCATTGTTTCCGCTTTGGTCAACGACGATGCCCTTTCCGCCATAAACCTCTCCGAGCCTGTCGTGCTCTTTATGCAGGCGATGTTCTTCCTTTTCGGTATCGGCGGAGCGATCAGCATTTCGATCGCGAAGGGTCAGCGCGAAGCCCGCAAGGCAAACGCTTTGTTCACGCTTTCCTTCTGGGGAGCGGCGCTGGTATCGGTTATCGTGACAATAGTCGGAACGCTGCTGATCGACGTGATCACCGCCGCGATGTGCAGTGACGCGACGCTGATAGAATATGTAAAGCATTACGCGCAGTTTAATATCTACGGCTCGCTGTTCATGATCATGGTGCCGTACCTTGTGTTTATAATTCGTGTTGACGGAATGCCGAAGTTTTCCGCCAATATCCTGCTGGTGTCCAACGTCGTGAATCTTCTTATGGATTTTGTTTACATGGGAATATTCAAAATGGACACCGCGGGAGCGGCGCTCGCCACGGTCACGGGCTACGCGGTCGGCTTTTTGATGGAGCTGTATTACCTTCTTATATTCAAGAAGCGCACGCTTAGGTTTATCGTTCTCAAAAAAGAGGATCTCAGACACCTCGGCGAGCTGTGCACCAGCGGCATTGCCTCTGTTGTAAATACCGTCCTGCTTTTTGTCAAGGCGCTGTTGCTTAACCGAATCGTGCTCGGAGCCACCGGACCCGACGGCATGGCGGTGTTTTCGGTCTGCAATTTCACCGTGACATTTATTTCGATGTTCGTATCCGGCGGCAGCGACACCATGACTCCGATCGTAAGTCTGCTGTACGGTGAACGCGACTATAAGGGTATCGATATGGTACTGCGCAAAACCTTCATTTTTGTCGGCGCGTCCTGCGCGGTGATAATCGCCTTCATACTGATTTTTCCAAATCTCCTGCTGTCTATGTTTTCTGTCAAAAGTCCCGAGCGCGTTGCGATCGGTATTCCCGTCGTGAGGATATTCTCGCTCAGCCTCTTCGGAATGGGTATTTGCTACGTCACAATGAACTATCTGCAGGCGACAAAGCAAAAGGTGATATCTGTCATAACCACTTTCCTGCGCGGGCTTGTTATCACCGTGCCGCTCGCGTACTTCCTTTCCTACGGGTTCGGGCTTACGGGTACAAGCTGGGCGTTCGTGCTTTCGGAAGCATTAACGGCGGCGATCACATTTTTGATCTGCTTTATCGTTTACCGTGTCAATAAGGACAAATACAGCGGGATACTGCTGCATGAGCGGCAGACCGACTGCAACGCTATGTTTGACGCAAGCCTCCGTCCCAAGGCGGAGCAGGCGGCTGAGATCTCCGATCAGGTCATCGGCTTCTGCGCCGAAAACGGAGTGACCGGCAAAAACGCCTACTATGCGGGCGTGCTCTCCGAGGAAACCGTTGAGCACATCAGGCGCTTCAACAGCGACAAAAAGCAGCCGCAAATCGATCTTATCTGCCGTATCACCGACAAGAGCATCATTCTCTCGGTCAGGGATAACGGCGAAGCCTTCGACCCCGCGATCGTACACGACGACGAGGAGGAGCTGACAAATCTGAAAATGATAAACACCCTGGCGGACAACGTTAATTATACCCGCGCCCTGGGGCTGAACAATATGCTGATTACGATAGGGAGGACATAATGCTG